>LZRT01000054.1 GCA_002159075.1 Bacillus thermozeamaize | reverse complement strand
GTTTTACGGAGCAAGGCGGATCACTCCTGTGTATGTACTACATATAATATACCATATTAACGCGGTGAATGGATAAAGAATTAAACGAATAAAAAAGACTGCCGACAAGGGGTTTGTCGACAGTCTGGAGAGACCCCGAAGGGTCTCTCTTTTTTGCGGGCTTGTCCGCCGATCAGATGAAATCGACGTTGGTCAGGAAGCGGTTAATCATGGTAGCAGCTTCCGCACGGGTAGCCGTAGCGGTCGGCGCCACCGTGGAGGACGATCTGCCCTGCACGATTTGAGCCTTGATCGCTGCCGCCAGTTCCGCCCTTGCCCATGCGCCGATCTTGCCGGCGTCCTTGTAGCCGCTCAGCAGCGAGGCAATTTCCGCGTTCGACAAGACTACCTCTTTGCCAGCCAGCTTCTGGGCGCGAACGACCATCGCAGCCAGCTCTTGACGGGTAATCTTGTTGTTCGGACGGAACGTGCCGTCGCTGTAGCCGTTGACGATGCCGTATTCCGCCGCAGCCGCCACCGCCTTGGCGTACCAAGCCGAGTCGGCAACGTCGGAGAACGGAGCGTTGCCGGAAGCCTCCAGACCGAGCGCGCGAACGATCATCGCGGCGAATTCCGCACGCGTGACGTCACGGTTCGGATCGAACTTGCCGGCACCCGTGCCCTCGACGATCAGCTTGTTCGCCAGCTTGGTGACGTAATCGCGCGACCAGTGATTCGCGAGGTCCGTGAAGGACTTCGGAGCCACTGCCACGACACCGTAGACGGAGTTGGTGTTGCTGTAGATGATGGCTTCACCATCTCCGGCCTTCGTCGGCAGCGGGTTCGCCGCATTGCCGTTGACCCTGACGCCAACGAGGCTGCCACCCTCAGCGTTCAGCTTCAGCGCACGCTTGATGAACTGGCTGAACTTGCTGATCTCGACGGAGTTGTCGCCGGCTACGGCTTCGAGCTTGAACTCGACGATCGGGGACACGATCTCGCCGAGAGCGCCAAGCGTTTGTTCAGCCGACGCCTTCAGGCCGCCTTGCACTTCGGCAATCGTCACGACGATCCAGAGGTCGTCAAGCTCGACGCCCAGCTGTTCGGCCAGCGCTTCCAGGTCGAGCTCGCTCAGCGGCAGTTCGTACCAGCCGAGCGGCGAGACGATCTTCACGATCCCGCCTTCCGTCAGCGCGGAAGCCGGAAGCTTCGCGACATCGCCGGAGATCTCGACCGTAGCGTAGCCCTTAGCGAGTGCCGCCTTCAGCGCACCAGCGTCTACCGTGCCGTCCGGGTTGGCCTTCACCACATCGACATCGCTATCGCCAATGGGAATCGGCGGGAAGTAGATGGGTGTAGGTTTGCTGTCGGACGGCTTAATTTCATAAACGGCAATCGGGACATTGTCATTGACGAAGCCGTAAACATTCAGATAGACAGATTCTTGTTGGTTTACGAGCTTCGCTATCGAATCAGACGTGCCAACGTAGTAGTAACCATCGTTACCATAGCCTTTTTGGTACGTTAGCGTGATTGTTCCCAATTTGCCGTTCTTGTCGTAGACGTTCACCACGACTTCCCGGCCGAAGAAGTTTTCCGCAGCGTACACATCGTCAGTGACCTTAAAGACGACGGAAACTTTACCGTCGGCGTTTACTTCCACTTTGACGAATTCCGCTGCTGCGTACGCGATAATCGGCAACATCAGCGAGATCGTCATGATCAAAGCCATAAGGCCGGCGGTTTTGCGGATTGCGAGTCTCTTCATTCTCTGTTTTCACCTCCTTTCATGACAAATTCGTACTCTAGGTCTCATATTATAGTATACGAATTGTCGGAATGGAAGTGTTGCAATTGCGAAAGACCGCCGAAAAATGTCTTATTTCGCCTTCTGGAGGAGATTTTGCAATTCTTTTCTTTCATTCGGATCGGCTTTGAACAGACGATTTTTTAGAGCTTCGTCGGTACGTTCCATTCGTTCCAATGAAGCGAGATAATGGCGAATACCGATTCGAATGTACGGATCTTGCAAATCGCTGTCTTTCAAAGGAGCGAGAATCTCCACCGCCTCTTCATATTGTCCGCGTGCGTAATAGATTTGACCGACCGCCTGCCTCAGGAACGGCGTGACCCGATAATCCCGTCCCTGAAGCTGCTCTTCCGGCAAATCTCCCAGCATATCAATACGACGAAGAACCTCGCCGTAAAGTTCCAGGCCTCTGTCAAAATATTGCTCCGCGGCGGCTGGATCACTCTCAAGCAAGCCTTTGCCATTGACCGCATATTCCATGACGGCCGCTTCGTAGAACTTGATGTCCCACGGGAATTTGGAAATCCCTTCTTCCAAAACGGCCACCGCTTCTTTATACTCTTCCAAATCCTTATGGTTGCGGTATTCTGCCAAAAGAATTTGCCTGTCGTAGGGCTCGTATGATTTGATTCTCCGGATTTCGGCCTTCGCCTTCTCGGCATAGGAACGGTCTCCGGTTTGCAGAAAAGCTTGACTCAACCAATCAATTTTCGTGTACGCGTATTCCGGATGGGCGGGCGAATTCGCAATGGCGTTATCCAGCGTAACCAACAGTTCCTGAAGCGTTCTTCTTTCCATTGAGGCCATGTGCAATGCTTGCCGGTAGAAACCGTTAGCCACATATTCCTGGAACACCTGGGCGAGCAGCACGAATGTCAAGATCCCGAGAATCGCGGGGTAAATGTAACGGCGATACCCCCGGTTCAAGACGGACAAACGCGGCATGCTCAACCTGTCACGATAGATGGCTCCCAGCACGCCCAACGAGAAGAATACCAGAGCGCCTATATAGACGAAGCTCATGTCAAAGTCGATCATGCTGTGCGCCAGGATGGAGAATGCCAGAATGAAGAAGATGAAATGCCCCGGCTGCTCCTTTCGCTCCCTCCAATAATGGTGGAGGTAGAAAAGCAGAATGCCGCCGATCAGCACAAGCAGTACGATCGCGCCGATCCAGCCGACTTCGACAAGCGTCTGGAAGAAATAACTGTGCGTCTGTCGGCTGTAATAAGGGTTGTTCTGGTATTTCTCGAACAACGCGCTCCATCCGCCGCCGCCGGCCCCGAGAAGGGGGTAGTCGGCTGACAACTTCAGGGCGTCTTTATAAAATGTCAGCCGTTCAAGCACGCTATGCTGGCGGAAATTGATGTTTGCGATGCGGTCCGCAATGCTCCGGGGCAAGATTTTGCCGGCGATTCCCGTTCCGAACAGCGTTACAGCAGCCAGAAGCCCGAACAACGCGCCCGCGATCGGAAGAATGAACGCGGAAAAGCCGCGCTCTGTCCACCGGGCCAAGCGCCGTTCTAGCCAAGGCTGGGCAGCGCGGATCGCCCATATGCACAAGGCGGCGGCGACGGAGGCGGCAAGCAGCATCCCCCACGCTTTCAATACCGCCGGATCCCGGAAGGGCAGGATATAGGGATTCTCTTCGGCGGATTTGGGCATGACGCGCTTGGCAATCCCGATATAATTCTCCGTATACGGGTTCAGAATGGCGAACGAAGCGGCGACGGAAACCGCCATTGTGCCCAGATAGGTGATCTGCCTGTCAGGCCTGAGAAAGACAAGGATGATCAAGACCAGGATTGGCACCAGAATCAGCGCACCGCGCGAATACGTCAGCATGAACGAAATCCAGATCGGGACGAGCATAAGGGCGTGGAAACACGCCGTGATCGTCCGTCTGGCGTTGACGACGGCGAATGCCGCGGCAAGAAAATAGGCCAGCAGAAAACCTGCATACGTATTCGAGTATTGGAAAACCGACGTAAGACGATAGGTGCCGCTTGTAAACCAGATTGAATCTTTGAGCGAGACTTGCCCTGTAGCCGCCAGCAGACCTGTCACCACGATCGCATATCCGGACAGAAACACGATGAGTTCAGTCGTAATCCTTGTCCATTTGTTTGTTACCAGCGACACGGCCGTCAGGAAGAAGGTTGCATACAAAGCATAAATGAACACCATCATGACGGCGTTGTGATAAGATACTGCCTGGAACGAAGATAGCCAGTAAATGAGCGGCATCAGCAGCATGCCGATTCCGAACAAAAACTCGGTGCTGTCGTATTTCAGTCGGCGAGCGACATTGGCAAGTGCGACAAGAAACACGATGAACAAGAAAAGCTGGGCTTCATAGATCGGGTAGTCGTAGCCGAATGTGGAACCGTTAAAAAGTCCTTTCCTATAGGGCATATAGAAAAAGAAAACGGCCATACCAAAAAGAGCAGCCCACTGGGTGACGGAAAAATCCGTTTTTTGTTTAGACATTGGCAACAATCCTCGCTTAAATGTATCCTATCAAAATCAGGAACTTAAATATCAATTGTTCAAATGGAGAGTTTCGATACAATTTGCACTTATTCAAATACGCTAACCGATCCTTTAATGTTTCTTTCTTCTCCAAAAAAGCCAACAATTGCGATTGTTCGTTTTCATTCAGCAAATGACCATAGATGCGATTAAATTCGGCGGCTTGTTTGCGCAATAAATATTTTCCTCTGTTACGCCTAAAGCTTTTCCATTTGCGGATCAGCAGGTTGTAAAAAGATGTTTCGCCTCCCACCGTATTTCTGTCATGTTGGCGGTATAATATTGATGGTTGGGAGTCAAAGATCACTTTTCCAAAGGCGGACACACAGAGGTATGTCCACCAATCGTGCATTTGAATAAACTCTGTTTGAATCGCTTTGCCGATAATCAATTCCCTGGCCCGTTTATTGAGAGTGATTGTGGCTCCCACAGCTATATTTTGAACCACGGCATTAAAAAAAGAAGGTTGCCGGGCAGGGGGCTTGGGCCAAATATTTAGTGGTTTTAGAGATTTGTCGGTAACATAAGTGGTTGTGCAGACCATAGCGGGGATATGGCTCAAACCGTTCAACTGTCTTAATGCACGATCTATCTTGTCTGGAAACCAGACATCATCCTGATCACAGAAACAATAAAAATCACAAGAGTGGTCGGCGATGTTCAACAGTTCAAAAAAACTGTTAATGACCCCGATATTGGAGCCCCATATCACCTGAACTCTCTCAGGGTTCTTATGAAGGTAATATTTTAATATATCTTTTGTACTGTCAGTCGATCCGTCATCTCTGACAAGCAACTTTACCTTATGGTATGATTGATTCAAAACACTTTCAATCTGTTCTCTCAGAAACTCGGAGCCGTTATACGTTGACATAAGAACTTGAACATACGACACATCACCAACTCCTCGTCATTCCTAATATAAACGGAATTATAGCAAGAAATAATGGATTATATAAAACTATGATATTATTATGATTTTAAGGAGAAATGAAAATGAGGCAACATTTTTATAACTTGATAAAATATAAAGATTTATTTTTTGAATTGGTAAGAAAAGACGTCAGTCTAAAATATCGCAATTCAATTTTGGGCGTATTTTGGAGCATGCTTAATCCTTTGCTTATGATGGTTGTCTTGAGCATAGTATTTATGGAATTATTTCAAGTTGAAATCCCAAACTTTCCAATTTACGTTTTGATTGGAAGAATCCTTTATCAATTTTTTTCTGAATCAACTAATTTTGCCATGGACTCCATTCATATCAACGCTCAATTAATCAGAAAAGTGTACGTTCCAAAATATTTTTTTCCCCTTTCCAGAATATGCTCATCTTTCATTACAACACTAATTGCACTTATTCCGTTATTTATAATGATGATAGCTACCGGAATGACTTTTCATTGGATAAATCTGCTCTTTATTCTTCCCATGATTTATTTGTTTTTTATCTGTTCGGGGATTGGTTTGCTGTTGTCATCGTTCAATGTGTTTTTTAAGGATGTGAAGCATTTTTATTCAGTCTTGTTGTTAATTATCATGTACATGACACCCATTTTCTACCCGGTATCGATTATTCCCGATCAATATATGATCCTCTTTTTATTGAATCCCCTGTACCCTGTTGTAGAAATTTTCAGGGATGTTGTGATGTATAAATACATGCCGGATCCAACACTACACTTGTTGGCCGTTGCATATGCAATTATATATTGGATTACCGGACTTATTGTATTCTATAAATGCCAAGACCGCTTTATATATTATCTCTAAAAAAGAACGGGGTTCTTATTGCCTATGAAAGATGAAATGATTCGGGTAACGGATTTAACAATGAAATACCGATTGACGACGGAAAAAGTGGATTCCCTCAAATATTTTTTCATAAAAAAAATAAGAAGGGAATTGCGTTATGAAGATTTTTATGCACTAAACGGGGTCAGTTTTTCGGTTTTTAAAGGCGAAGTGTTTGGTATTATCGGACGAAACGGGGCTGGAAAAAGCACATTACTGAAAATAATTGCCGGTGTCTTAAAACCGACTACCGGAAAGATCATCAGAAACGGAAGTATAGCTCCCCTAATTGAATTGGGGGCAGGATTCAACAACGAATTGACGGGAAAGGAAAATATTTATTTGAATGGAATGTTGCTCGGATATTCAAAAAAATTTATTTCAGAAAAATTGGAGGAGATTATTGAATTCTCGGAGCTTGGGCGGTTTGTTCATTCACCGTTAAAAACTTACTCGTCGGGGATGAAGGCGCGGCTCGGGTTTTCAATTGCAACCGTTGTTCAGCCTGACATATTGATTGTGGATGAAATTCTAGCGGTAGGCGACACTGAATTTCGCAGAAAGTCTGAGCAGAAGATTATGTCCATGATCGAATCAGGGACTACAGTATTGCTTGTTTCCCACTCATTGGAGCAAATAGCAAAATTGAGTGATAGAGTGATGTGGTTGGACCAGGGTAAAATAAGGGAACTCGGAGATGCAGATGAGGTGATTGGGAAATACAAAGCTTCATTAAAAAAATAAACCAATTGCGGTTCCAAGTTTGGAATAGGTGTTAAATCGAGATTGTGTTCGAAACTCCGAAACCGGCAAGTTGGAACACATTTTTTCTTTGCAGAGGATGAAAAAGGCCTTTTGTCCATTTGATGGTATCTTTACAATAAAAGAGACGGCATCGGGTGGAGGTTATGGCAGGCGCAAATCATTTGATAGATTCAATATATAAGCGTTTAAATGAATATGATATTGTATCATTCGACGTGTTTGATTCACTGTTACTCAGAAACGTTGCACAACCGGTAGATATTTTTCGTCTGGTAGAAATGGAATACAAGAGAAAATTCGGTGTTCAACTACCTTTTTTTGGTGTTCGAATTGAGGCGGAACAAAAAGCTCGCAAGAATACGAAAGAAGAAGACGTAACACTTGACGAAATTTACCGGTATGTAGAAGAACAATTTGGCGAAGAAGTCGCCGAAAAGTTAAAGCAGATCGAAATCGAAATGGAAAAACGTTTTATTGTTATCAATCCGGAGCTTAAAAAGCTATATGACGCAACGAAAAGATTGGGGAAGAAGATCTATATCATCAGCGACATGTATCTTTCGGAGTCCATAATAGGAGAACTTCTGGATAAAAATGAGGTTTCTGGATATAATGAACTTTTTGTTTCCGGTGATCGCAAGGTATCGAAAGCAACGGGAAATATACTTACTTACATTAGAAAAAAACAAAAAATAGATGAATCAGTCCGTTGGTTGCACATTGGAGACAACGAAATATCAGACTATGAAATTCCCCGCCGATATGGTATAGAGGGGATTCACTATAAGATTTCCAGAAATAAGGATGATTTCAAACGTATTAAACATATCGGTGATTCCATTCTTTATGCTCTTCGAGAGAACGCGGCATATGCCATCAAGGATGAGGGGTACTGGTATAAATTTGGGTTCAATATTTCTGGCCCGTTATATGCAGGTCTTTTATTTTGGCTGGCGGAACAGGTGAGAGGAAAAGATAACATCTATTTCTTATCCCGGGATGGCTACTTGGCCTATCACCTTTATAACATTATGAGAGAACATGACAAGACTCTGCCGGAAAGCTATTATTTGCTTGCCTCGAGAAGAGCGTATATCTACGCGCAATTGGTAGATGGAGATCATTCATATGCACTAGATATTTTGACTGCTTATAATCCCGTATTAGGCCAACAACTAACCGTAGCCGAGATACTTGATAATATCGGATTGGAGCACCAACCCTATTTAGATAAGCTCGCTTCTTATGGACTCGATACAAACTCCATAGTAAATAGTGAATCGATCACAAAAATCAAGAAATTCCTGAAAGATATATGGAAAGATATTGCTCGGTTGCTTGAGACCGAGCGTAAAGCCTTGATGAAATATTTGGAATCAATGAAAATTTTTGAATATGATTGTATTAACATTTTCGATATAGGCTGGCGGGGATCAACACACTTGGCGATTCAAGAGTTGATCAAAAAACCAGTTTACGGATATTATTTTGGAACAGCTGAGAATATTTTTGATGCAATAAAAAGACGTTCAGTCGGTTACATGTTCGATCAGGGAAGGCCGAAAAAATATAAGAAAGAGATTTTTGACCATATCATGATCTTTGAATTTATTTTTTCTGGGCCTCATGGTTCATTGATTAAGTTTACTGAAGACAAGCATGGGCAAAAAGTTGTACCTATATTTAGCCATGTAGAGAAAAATGATCAAATCTACGAGGCGATTAAGCAAATGCATCGAGGGATTACGGACTTTTTCAAACAGGTGATAAAGTATGGTGAATATATGGAGATAAGTAAAGAGTTTGCATTTAGCGCAGCACATCAATTTATTAACAAATATAAAGTGACCGATCTAATTCAATTTTCGTTACTGACAAATTCTATTGGAATCGGAGAATCGAAAGACATTAAAAGATATGTAACATGTTGTGAAATTGAGGATTATTTGGCCAATCGAAAACATTATGACAGGGAAGCAGCCTATAATTTGTGGAAAAATGCGATACTGATTCGGGATGATCAAGGCAGATACTTTAATCGAGAAGAAATACTCAAGTTGTACAGCTTGCGAAAAGTGAAACATCATAATGTTGACTGTAAGAAGTATTGGGGATTGATTAAAAAAGCAATTAGAAATCCTAAAAGAGCGATGAAAAAAATAATTTCTATGGTAAGATGATATGGAATGAAAGATTGGAGAGATCAATGGTGATTTTTGATAAGATGGATAATTTACACTTGTATTTGCCCGAAAAAATAAGAAGACCAATCTTGTCATCTTTAATAAACATTGATGAAAAGAGCCCGGACGAGACTATATACATAGATGGCAAGGGTATATATTTACGTATAATGAGCTATCCTACTTCTCTGAGGGAGTGTCCAATCGAGGCCCATGACAAGTATGTTGACATTCAGTCTGTTCTTTTAGGCGCAGAAGGTATAGAAATCTACAATCGTCAGCAATTGGATATCAAGAAAGCGTATGACGATCACAACGATGTGGTTTTCTTTCATGAGACGGATAAGCAGCCGGTTCATTATGTAAATGTATATCCGGGATATTTTGTATTGTTGTTTCCCCATGAAGCTCATCGTCCGCAGATTGCAGTAAATGACACGCCATTAAAAATAAAAAAATACGTCATCAAGATCAGGAGGGAGTATTTTGACAAGTAGGAAATATATCGCCATGATACCCGCACGTCTTGGTTCAAAACGAATACCGAAAAAAAATATCCGATACCTTGCGGGGAAACCATTAATCAAGTATGCCATTGATTTAGCGTTGAGCGTGGGATTGTTTGACAGCGTGTGGGTAAACACGGAAAGCGATGAATTGGGCAGAGTTGCAGGAGAGTATGGAGCTTTATTTCATAAGAGGCCGGCAGATCTGGCCAATGATCAAGCGACAAACAGAGAATTTGTTTATGAATTTCTTCAGAAACATGAATGTGATTATGTGGTCATGATTAATACCACATCACCTTTGTTGACGGTCGATACTGCAAGAAAATTCATGGAGTTTGTGGACAACAATGACTATGACACCGTATTATCAGTTATTTCAGAAAAGGCGGAATTTTTTTTCAAAGATTCACCTATCAATTTTTCGTTAGCGGAAAAAGTTAACAGCCAATTATTAGAGCCCGTTCACAAAGTCGTATGGGCCTTGACTGCTTGGAAAAGAGATGTATTTTTAAAGCTGCAAAACGAAAATAAGAATCCTGTATTTGGTGGGAAATTGGGATTGTTCAGTATTCCTAAGGATGAATCGTGTGATTTGGACACGGAAGAAGATTGGAGAATCGCAGAGGGCTTTTTGCAAGCCAGAAGAATATCAAATACACAATTGAAGGAGTATTTGGAAATATGAGTAATTACTACTTGAGTTATATTAATGAAATACATGAAGCGTTGTCAGGTATGATTGTGACTGACCGCATTGGAAATACCATGGACTCAGATGAGGGATTGATGAGATGGGTAGAAAAAGCAAAGAAAGTCAGAGATGAAGACAAGGGGGTCTTTTTCTTTGCAGGAAATGGTGCAAGCGCGACAATGGCGGAACATTTTTCCCACGATTGTACGCAAAACGCGGGCATAATATCTTTTACGAATGCGGAAACTTCCGCTTTAACGGCTATTAGTAACGACATTTCTTTCGAAGAGGTGTTCAGCACAAAAATTAGAAAGTTGCTTACTGAAAAGGATGTACTGGTGACCATATCGTCATCAGGTAATTCACCCAATATTATTAAAGCCATTGAAGCTGCAAGGTCAAAAGGTGCCTTTGTGGTTACGCTGTCAGGGAAATCAGCCGAAAATAAGTCTCGTCAAATGGGTGATCTAAACTTTTATATTCCAGCTGACACATACGGGTTGGTCGAATCGGCACATGCCGTGTTGCTACATTGCTGGTTGGATTTGTTCCTGGACAAGTATATGGGGGGTAGACATTGAAAATCGTTGTTGGAGCATCATCGTTTGCGGAAAAGAGTAAAAAAGCCCTGAATGCATTATTGGCCAGGGGAATTGAAGTCGTACTGAATCCATATGGAAGAAAAATGACCAAAGAAGAAATAATTGATCATTTGAAAGACGCTGATGGATTGTTGGCCGGTCTTGAAACAATTGATGCTGAGGTTTTGGACCGGGCTCCAAAACTGAAAGCTATTGCGCGAATTGGAATCGGAATGGATAACATAGATATTGATGCTGCACACCAAAGGGGAATTAAGGTTTCCAATACCCCGGACGCTCCTACAGAGGCTGTCGGAGAAATGGTGTTGGCAGCATTACTTGCCATTAGCAGGCAAATAATACCTCTGAATGCAGATATGCACAATAAGATCTGGAAGAAGAGAATTGGATTTTCGTTACACGGAAAGACAGTACTAATAATCGGTTACGGAAGAATTGGACAGAAAGTCGCAGAATTGCTCAAACTTTTTGGAACCCACATTCTCATTTATGATCCCAATCGTCCTGATGTAACAATAAACTGTTTGGAAGATGGTCTTCAATTGGCGGATATAATCTCCTTGCATGCGTCCGGAAATTCCGAGATTCTTAATGAAAATTCGTTTTCTTTAATGAAACGCGGTGTCGTCATTTTGAATAGCGCTAGGGGAAATTTAATTAATGAGAATAAACTTTACGAAGCCTTGAAAAGTGGTTTGGTTGCCTGGTATTGGGGCGATGTTCATCCGGTAGAGCCTTATTACGGGAAACTCACTGAATGTGAAAATGCGATACTCACACCACACACTTCAACATACACAGATCGCTGTCGTGAATTGATGGAATACGAGGCGGCAAAGAATATCCTGAGGGATTTGGGTTATGAATAATGATTTGTTGGATTTGGCAAAATGTGCGGCAATAAAAGCCGGTGAGTTTTTGAAATCAAGGAAAAGCATTGTTGTGGAAGATACCAACCAAAGAGATATTAAATTGTCCTCCGATAAACGAAGCGAACAAATTATAATAGAAGAATTAGAAAAAACCGGGATTCCGATTTTAAGTGAAGAAACGGGTTTGTTGGGTAATGAAGAGCATGAATTCAAGTGGATTATTGATCCGCTTGATGGCACAGCGAACTATTACAAAAATATGCCCGATTTGGCTTGTGTTTCTATAGCGCTTTGGGACAGGACTGGACCGATATTGGGCGTGGTTAATCGCTTTGCAGTATCGGAAATGTATTATGGTGTGGTCGGACAAGGTTCGTTTATGAATGGAGAAAAGATTCGGCCGTCTGATATCAAAAGGACAAGAGATGCCATCATGGCAACGGGATTTCCTGTTTTTCGCGACTATTCGACCGATAGTCTGCTTACGTACATTAAAAAGGTCCAACATTTCAAAAAAACCAGGATGATTGGTGCTGCAGCTCTCATGTCGACTTTTGTGGCATGCGGGAAAATTGATGCTTATTTTGAAGAAGAGATTATGATTTGGGATATAGCAGCCGGTACTGCCATAGTCAAAGCATCTGGTGGAATTGCTGAAATTGAAATGTTAAATGGTAACAAATGTATATGCCGGTGTTTTGCGAATAAAGAGTTACGGGAGGATTATTATGCTAAAGGCATATGATTATATTGAATACGATCATGCTGTCGACAAGAGATTGCATGATACACGCATATTTAATGAAGAGAAGAGGATCGCAGAAAGAGTGGTGAGAGATCTTCTTCAAAACAAACCGGTCAAAGAAAAAACGGGAAGTTGCCCCGTATGCGGTAACGCGGATGTGAACATTTTTTTTGACATTTGGAGTGTGGAATACTATCGCTGTGAAAGTTGCTTTAGTATTTTTACCAATGCCGATCCTGACGTCCTTGAAGCATATAAAAAAAGTAATGAACTGATCGAATTTCGCTTGTCGGACCAATATCAATCAGCCGCGGAAGAACGTAGAGATATTGTTTGGGAGGATATGATCGATTGGGTCAAATTCAGATCATATCGATATTTAGGTCGAAATAAGAACTTAAACGTGATCGATTATGGAAATCGATTTAAAGCGCTGGTTAACAGATTGATTACCTCCTCGCTCGTTGACAGATACGAATTACGAGATTCTATTATACCCAATATTGAAGTGTGCGCCAAACCATTAGGTTCGGAAAAAGCCGATATTGTACTATACCTAAATAGGATTCAGCAATCGATAAATCCTGTACAAGATTTACAAGCTCTTCATGAAATAATGAAGGAAGATGGATTGCTATTTCTGAGTACAAGAGTTGGTACTGGCTTTGATATTTTGACTTTACAAAAAAATATTACGAATGTATTCCCATATGAGCATGTCCTTCTTCTGTCGAAAGAAGGGTTAGAGATTGCTTTGTCAAAAGCAGGATTTAAAGTCCTGGAGATTTCCACGCCAGGCCTTTTGGATCTCCAATATGTACTGGATAACCGGGAAGGAATAGAAAAAAACAATTTATTTATAAAGTATTTGATTGATACGGCGGACAAATATACATTGTCTGAATTTCAAAGATTTTTGCAAAAAAGCGGGTTGAGTTCTTACGCGCAAGTAATTGCGACGAGGGAGATGTAAAAAATGAACAAGAAGTTAAAAACTGCAATCATTGGTATGGGCAAAATGGGCAAGTTGCGTTATCGAATTTTACAAGAACACGGCGGATTTGAAATTGTTGCCTTGTGTGACACAAATATTGGCAATCTATCCGGATATACAGAAAGAACCTATCAAAACTGGAAAGAGTGCGTTAATTCCGAAAAACTTGATGCTGTTTTCGTTTGTACGTTTAATGCTTATATCTCCGAAATCGTTTGTGAATCGTTGAAAAGGGGCATGCACGTCTTTGCAGAAAAACCTCCCGGAAGAAATCTAGCTGAAACACAAGAAATGAAGAAGGCGCATGACCAATCTGGCTGCGTTTTAAAGTTTGGGTTTAATCACAGGTATCATAATTCCATTATAGAAGCGAAAGCATTGATTGAATCGGGGCTTTTGGGCGACATCATATGCGCAAGGGGGGTTTATGGCAAAGCGGGTACCCCAAACTTTGAACAAGAGTGGAGAAATAATGCTGAAATTTCCGGCGGCGGTATCTTGTTGGATCAAGGCATTCATATGCTCGACTTGCTTTATTATTTCTTGGGTGAATTCGCTTCAGTCAAGAGTGTAGTCAATACTTTGGCATGGAAGAAAATACCTGTTGAAGATAACGCGTTTGCGCTTTTGGAAACATCAAAAGGCCAAATCGCTTCATTGCATTCTAGCGCAACTCAATGGAAACATAAATTTAATTTGGAAATTGTATGTACCAATGGGTACATTGAATTAGATGGGCTCATTACCTCAACATTAAGCTATGGAGAGGAAAAGCTGACTTATTATCGCAAGGATTTGAATGCAAGAACAGGTAAATTGGGCAGGCCGTCTGAACATACTTTGTGCTTTACTGAAGATCACTCGTGGTATTATGAAGTAAAGGAATTTTATGATGCAGTTGTTAACAGAGAACAGGTAAAGCACGGAAATATTTATGATGCCTTATATGTAATGTCTTTGATTGAAAGAATATATGAATCAGGTAATAGTTACATTATGATCTGATGCATTAGGAGGCTGCGAAGAAGTGCATTATCGAACAAAGGCCATCCTAGATAAAGCCATCTCTGATGAAATTAAAGTGGTTAGTTTTGATATTTTCGATACTTTGCTCGTGAGACCGGTTATATCCCCGACTGATCTGTTCAAAATAGTGGGCCTTAGAACGGGATTTGATAGTTTCAAGGAAATGCGAATTATCGCAGAACAAAGCGCAAGAAAGAAAAAACCATTTTATGAAGATGACATAACTTTTGAAGATATTTACGAAGAGTTTTCAAATCTGTTCGGGATAGATGAGGAAGCAATATCCGTATTAAAAGAAACAGAACTGGAAGTCGAACGGGAATATTTAAGACCGAGAAAAACCCTCAGGGAGATTTTTTATGCAGCGAAAGAACACAATAAAGAAATTATTATAACCTCAGATATGTATCTTCCGAGGGAGTTTCTGGAATCTGTACTCGAGAAGAATGGTTATATTGGTTACGATAGATTCTACTTGTCAAGTGAAGAAAAGTTGTCGAAAGGAACAGGTAGGTTATTTAGCAAAATAATCGCAGACTATGAAGCAAAAGGAATTGCTCCGCACGAAATTCTTCATATAGGTGATAATCAAAGAGCTGATATTGCGAATGCTAGAAAATATAAGATTCAAGCCTGCCATGTTCCAAGCACTATAAGCATCTTAAGAAGTAAGAAAAGATTATATCAACTTTTTCAAATCCATACGAGCATGGATAATTCTTTTTTGGTTGGATATATCGCAAACACACTCTTTGATGATCCGTTTCACCCTTTTGACATTAATTCTTGCTTTGGTGAGGATGTAAAAAATATTGGAATAATATTATTAGCTCCGTTGTTGCTTGCATTTACCAAGTGGATGTTGGAGGACGCTATTAAGGAAGAAATTGAAAAATTAAGTTTTGTATATCGGGATGGTTATATACCCCTTAAAATATATAACATTTTATCAAAATGTTACAATAATATTCCAGAAACAAACGTAATTTACTTGACTCGAGCCATGAGATATAACTATTTTGCCAACGAGCAAAATGGTTTTTATAAGGTTTTTAAAGATTTACCGCCAGATCGAGAAATGACGGTAGAGCAGTTTGTGAAAACCAGATTGTTGGTAGAAGAACAATCCGAAATGAAAGAAGTTTTAAGTATATTTGAAAAATACGGATTTTCGGGAAATTCAAAATTTGAGGAATTTGAACAAAATTTCGAACTTTTTAGAGAAATAGAACCATATTTTATAAAAAATGCAAAAAATCGCATTAGTGATCTAGATCAATATTGGAAATCTATACTAAATCCCGAAGAAAAGCTGGGAGTTTTTGATGTTGGTTATCGAGGCAGCGTTAGCAGATTTTTAAAAGATCAATTGGGATTGAAAAATGTTGGTTATCATCTTTTTGCATCGCCTGTTTTAAATGCTTATGTTGGAAAGAGAGATTATACTTTAAAGACATTCATTCAGTACGGAATTTCAACAATACAAGAGGCTATTATCTTGCATCATTTTATTGAAGACGTAATAAGTTCTCAGGAAGGATCTGTAATTCATATTCGTCCAAATAAAGAAGGTTTTGAATTTATTAGACAAGAAACCCAACATTATAATGAAAGGATAGCAGAGCTCCAAGATGTTATTATTCGATTTTCAGAAGAGTTTACAGATATGTTTAAAGCGGACATGGCGAAGCTGGTATTTGATGGATTCCCTTATTTCAATACTTTGGTTGATTTTCTTAGAAACCCTTACCATAAGGATGCGAAACTAATCTATAACTGGTCTTTTGAGGACAGCAATTTCATTTCAACAGATAATAATTCTGTATATGTAAAGTGGTATAATCAAAAATTAACAAAAAATAACCATCAGATAAGAAATAATATTAAGCAACGTTATTATTCGCGTTTACAAGAACATTTTGCTGCTAATCCAGGAAAAAGTAAAATTAGAATTATGATTTATTTGTTGCTATTAAAAATGGGGCTGTTGCCGATAACTAAAAAAATTGTAGCCTCTTTTAGAGGATTGATTGCGAATAAAAAAAATGACCCCACTATCAAAGAATTAGAAAGACGTTTATCTGAACTTCAGGATATCCAGCATTATCAAGATAGAGAGCTGATCTTAGTCGCAGGCCATATGGTATTATTCGATAAAGGGACTTGTGAATATCTTAACCAAATTTCCCGAAAACTAAAAAATGTAAAAATGTTGTTGCTTTGTGAAGCAACTCGGGTTGACGAATCGACTACGAAGAAGCTAATTAACTTTGATTTTATTAAAGTCCCGAAGTTTCTAGGTAAAGATGATGATTACCCCAAAAATATAAATGTGAAAATAGGAAAAGAAATAATAAATAGAATAAAGGAAAAGAAATATTTAGCATTAGCTGCTGATAATTTAAAAACCAGACATCCAGACATGGGGAAAGGATATGCTGAGGCGGTTGTTTACTACGCTGATCAATATTTCAGGCAACTTCTAAGTAAGTTAAATCCCAAAAAAGTGGTTTTATGGAATAAATTCCACGCAATTCATCTTGTATTATATAATGTATGCAAAGAAATGGGTATAAAAACTGTTTTTATGGAATTTGGATTGTTGCCCGGTACTATTGTCGTAGAAGAAATGGGGCAGATGGGTGAGAGTTTTCCCGCAGTCAAATATCAGCAATTTATGAATCTTGATGTGAATGACCAAGATCTTGCAATGGCAGAGCGTGTTATTAAAATGATAAGGGATAAAAAACTCAACAGAAATATACAGCCCATCAATAACATGAAAGAAAAACTGCTATCGCAACTAATTAAGGATAGGGCGATAATTTTCTATGCCGGGCAAAATGATTTTGAATCAGGTATGTATCCTTATACGGAAGAGACAAAAAAATATCATTCACCGATTTTTAAAACGAGTGACGAGGCCGCATTATATTTATCTGCATTGGCAAAGAAAAATAAGTGGAATTTTATATACAAACCGCATCCGTTAATATATAGATTGAGAAAGTCTTATTATGAAAAATTAAAAGTTGAAAATATGATTGTGGTGTCTGATATAGATATTAATGATTTGGTCGATATGGCAGATTTGACCATTACGATTTTGTCTCAGACGGGATATGTGTCCTTAATTAGGAATCGTCCAACATTAATGCTGGGTTATACACAGTTGCGTGGTAAAGGTTGCACCTACGAGGCATTTACATTGGAAGAGATTGAACAAACAATAAAAAGTGCTTTGCAGAATGGTTTCACTGAAAGTCAACAGTATGCTTTCAAGAAGCATGTCGCTCAATTGCTAAAATACTATCTTTACGACGATTTGGTAAAAAAAGATTTTCAGTATGGTATGCCACTAGAAGAATGCGTAAAGTTTTTGTTAACCGGAGAACGTACAGTAGATTGTTCAAGGTCACGTTTTTTAGCGGTGACAAGGTAATAATTAAGGTAATAGAAAATGATAAAGTTCAATTCTTGAAAAACTTATAATGCTTCTTGCCCATCGCTTTAGAATTGATAAACTGAAAGTGATGGGCTTCTTTATTCCTATTAAAAAAGCGAAATCAATTAAGTGATGGTTATACAGAATATTGCAAGGTGCTTTGCCTACACATACAGAAGGACTGAGGGATTTTATCAATGAAAGGCATCATCCTCGCAGGCGGCACGGGATCCCGGTTGTATCCGTTGACCAAGGTGACGAACAAGCACCTGCTTCCGGTCGGCGGCTATCCGATGATCTACCACGCCGTCGCCAAACTGAAGGAAGCCGGTATTCCCGACATCCTCGTTGTGACGGGACGGGAGCATATGGGGGATGTCGTCAACCTGCTCGGCAGCGGGCGGGAGTTCGGCGTCTCCTTCACGTACCGGGTGCAGGACGAAGCGGGGGGCATCGCGCAGGCGTTGGGGCTGGCGGAACCGTTCGTCGGCGGCGACCGGATGGTTGTCATCCTCGGGGATAACGTATTCGCGGACAGCATTGCCCCGTATGTCGAGCGGTTCAAGCGCCAGGAGCGCGGCGCCCGGATCCTGATCCGGGAAGTGCCGGATCCCGAGCGGTTCGGCGTGCCGGAGCTGAAGGACGGACGTGTCGTCTCGATCGAGGAAAAGCCGCTCAAGCCCAAGAGCCGTTACGCGGTGACCGGCATATACATGTACGACGGCAGAGTGTTCGACATCATCCGGACGCTCAAGCCGTCCGCGCGGGGCGAGCTCGAGATCACGGACGTGAACAACGCCTACATCGAGGCCGGTGAGCTCGAGTACGACATTCTGGAAGGTTGGTGGACGGACGCGGGCACGCACGCGTCGCTGGCCCGCGCGAACGAGCTGGCGCGCCATATCCGGCTGGATGAATCGTTCGGGAAGATTCCTTGAGAGATTCAGGGCGGGTGGACCATGAAGATCACGCATACCGGAATCCCCGGGCTGCTCCTGATCGAGCCGGTCGTGCACGGAGACGCCCGGGGGTTTTTCTACGAAAGCTACAATGCGCGCGAATTCCGCAGGCACGGCTTGCACTACGACTTTGTCCAGGACAATCACTCGATGTCGGTTCAGACGGGCGTGCTGCGCGGTCTGCACTATCAGCTCAATCCGAAGGCGCAGACGAAGCTGGTGCGGGTGACGGCGGGCGCGGTGTTCGACGTTGTGGTCGATATCCGCAAGGGATCGCCGACCTACGGCAAGTGGCAATCCTTCATCCTGAGCGCGGAGAACAAGCTGCAGCTCCTCGTGCCGAAGGGCTGCGCGCACGGCTTCTGCACGCTCGAGCCGAACACGGAAGTGCAGTACAAGGTTGACGAATTCTATTCACCCGAGCACGACCGGGGAATCGCCTGGAACGATCCGGCACTGGGGATCGAATGGCCGTGCAGGGACCCGATCCTGTCGGAAAAGGACCGGAAGCATCCGCCGCTGGCGGAAGCCGAGAACAATTTCGTCTTCGAGGGGTGAGCCCGGGACGTGAAACTGCTGGTGACCGGCGGAGCGGGATTCATCGGGAGCAACTTTGTTCTCTACATGGTGAAACGGTATCCGCATTATGAGATCATCAATGTCGACCTGCTGACCTATGCGGGGAATCTCGAGAACCTGCGATCCGTGGAAAATCATCCGCAATACCGGTTCGTAAAGGCGGACATCGCCGATCGAACCGCCATGGAGCCGCTGTTCGCGAAGGGGCTCGACGCGGTGGTGAATTTCGCGGCGGAGTCGCACGTGGACCGCAGCATCCTGCAGCCGGATCTGTTCGTGCGCACGAATGTGCTCGGCACGCAGACGCTGCTTGAACTCGCGAAGCGGTACCGGGTCGGCAAGTTCGTGCAGATCTCGACCGACGAAGTATACGGTACGCTCGGCGACACGGGCTGTTTCACCGAGGAATCGCCGCTTCGGCCGAACAGCCCGTATTCCGCGAGCAAGGCGGGCGCCGATCTGCTCGTCCGCGCCTATCACGAGACGTACGGCCTCAACGTCAACATCACGCGCTGTTCCAACAACTACGGTCCGTACCAGTTCCCCGAGAAGCTCATTCCGCTCATGATCCGCAACGCACTTGCGGATCAGCCTCTGCCGGTCTACGGCGACGGGCTGCACGTGCGTGACTGGCTGCACGTCGAAGATCATTGCCGTGCGGTGGATCTCGTGCTGCACCGGGGCAAGCCGGGGGAAGTGTACAACATCGGCGGCAACAACGAGCGCACGAACCTCGAGGTCGTGAAGACGATCCTCGCGGAACTCCGCAAGCCGGAGTCGCTCATCCGGTTCGTGCAGGACCGACCCGGGCACGACCGGCGTTATGCGATCGACGCGACGAAGATCCGCCGCGAACTCGGCTGGGAGCCGAAGTACGACTACGAGACCGGCATCCGCGAGACGATCCGCTGGTATCTCGAAAACCGCGACTGGCTCGAACAGGTGATCTCCGGGGAATATCTCCGATATTACGAGCGGCAATACCGCGACCGGCTCGGTTGAGAACGGGGGATTCCGGAATGAAGGTGCTCGTCACCGGCGCGAACGGGCAGCTCGGGCAGGAGCTGGTCCGGTTTCCCGCGCCGCCGGATCTGGAGATCGTCGGGCTCGGCCGGGCGGAGCTGGATGTGACCGATCCCGGCCAATGCCGCGAGACGATCCGCGCGATCCGGCCGGATGCGGTCATCCACTGCGCGGCGTACACGAAGGTCGACCAGGCGGAATCGGAGCAGGACGAAGCGTACCGCGTGAACGCCGAAGGAACGCGGAATGCGGCCCTCGCAGCGGAACAAATCGGCGCCAAATTCGTCTATATCAGTACGGATTATGTATTTGACGGAACATCGAACCGCCCTTGCCGGGAGGATGATCCTCCGAATCCGCTGTCCGTATACGGCAAGACAAAATTGGCCGGCGAGCGGTTCGTCCGGATGCTGAGCAGCCGTCATTTCATCGTGCGCACGTCGTGGGTGTTCGGCCCTTACGGGAGCAATTTTGTGAAGACGATGCTGAAACTGGCGGAGGAGCGGGACGTGATCCGGGTCGTCGACGACCAGATCGGGTCGCCGACGTACACGCGGGATCTCGCGCAATTCCTGCTGGAACTGGTGAGGACCGATCACTACGGCATCTGGCACGCCTCCAATTCCGGCGCCTGCTCCTGGTATGAATTCGCCCGGGCGATCTTCGAGGAGAAGGGGCTGAACGTGCGGGTGGAGCCTTGCACGACGGCCGAGTTCCCGCGCCCGGCCCCGCGGCCTGCGTATTCGGTGCTGGATCACGGCGCGATCCGGGCGTTCGGATTCAAGCCGTTCAGGCATTGGCGCGAAGCGCTGCGCGACTATCTGCAGAACAGCGGGTGATGCATGATGGATTCACCCAAACCCGGCGCGCCGACGGTTGCCGTATGCATCGTCACTTACAACAGCGCCGGCGACATCGAGGAATGCCTGAACGCGGTGCGCAGGCAGACCCACCCGGTCTCCTCCATCGTTGTCGTCGACAATGCTTCCACCGACGGCACGCGGGACGTGCTCGGCCGGCATGACGACATCCGGTTCATTCGGAACGAGCGGAACACGGGCTTTGCCGGCGGGCAGAACCGGGCGATCGCCGCGGCGGCGCCGTCCGACTACGTGCTCGTGCTGAATCCGGACGTCGTGCTCGATCCGGATTACATCGCGGAGATCGTCGCCGTCATGGAGCGCGACCCGCGCATCGGGAGCGCGACGGGCATGCTCGTGCGCGCCGACCGGCCCGACGTCATGGACAGCGCGGGGCTCGCGCTGCGTCCGGACCGCAACGCGGTCGATCTCGGGGCCGGGGAGCCGGCCGCCGATTGGACAAGCCCGCGCGAGGTGTTCGGCGTCTCCGGCGCGGCGGCCGTGTACCGCCGGGCGATGATCGAGGATATATCGGATGACGGGCAATTCTTCGACGAGGATTTCTTCGCGTACAAGGAGGACGTGGACGTCGCCTGGCGCGCGCGCCATCTCGGCTGGACGGCGGCCTACGTGCCCTCCGCCAGGGCCGTGCACCGGAGGGGATGGAAGCCGGGCGGACGGCGGTCGGTGCCGCTGCTGGCGAGGCGCCACTCGTACCAGAACCGCTTTTTCCTCCTGATCAAAAACGAGCCCGCGGGACCGCATCTCTTCCTCCTCATCCCGCGGCTGCTGCTCGTCGAAGTGGCAAAGCTGGGGTACATCCTCCTGTTCGAGCCCGGGCTGCTCGCATGCTGGCCGCGCATCGTGAAGATGCTTCCGTCCATGCTGGGCAAACGGCGGCGGCTGTTCCGGCGGGTGCTGTCGAGGCGCGGCGGTCGCTGACGGAAGATTGCGCAAGACGGTTGGTGGGATGCGTTTTTTCTGCTAGAATGATAGAGTGTGAGAAAATGGCGTTGGCGCCGGTCTTCGGTGGGTGAGTGCGGTGCTGAGGCGGAACCAGCGGTTTCTGACCCAACTGTATGTGCTGTGCGACGCCGCCGGCATGATCGCCGCTTATCTGACGGCCTGGTGGATCAAATTCAAGAGCGGCTGGCTGCCGGGAGTGGCGGCGCTTCCGTTCAGCTCCTATATGTTCTGGGGACTCATGTACGCGATTCTCGCCGTCGCCGTCGGCTATTACGGCGGGTTGTACAAGCCCAGGCGGCGGACGAGGCTCTCGGCGGACATCTGGAAACTCGGGCAGGTGCACCTGTTCAGCTTCGTCGGGCTGCTCGGCCTGCTCTATTTCGCGAAGCAGATCCATGTGTCGCGGGAATTCCTCGGTATGTTCCTGGGGCTGAACCTGACGATCCTGACCGTCTACCGCTTCGCGGTGAAAATGCTGCTGTTCCGTTTCCGAAGCCTCGGCTACAACAAGAAGTACCTGCTCATTCTCGGCGCGGGCTCGGTCGGACGGAATTTCTACAAGAATCTGTTGCAATATCCCGAACTGGGCTATGAAGTGTTCGGCTTCCTCGACGACAATCTGAAGGAGCATCCGCCGACCGGCATGCCGATGCCGCCGATCCTCGGCGGGCTGGACCGGCTGGACGAGGTGCTGCGCAAGCATACCATTGACGAAGTGATCGTCGCGCTGCCGCTCGCGGCGCACGGGAAGCTGGCGAAGATCATCGAGACGTGCGACAACAACGGCGTGAAGACGCTGATCATTCCGGATTATTTCGATCTGCTGCCCGCGCGGCCGTATTTCGACAACTTCGCGGGAATTCCGCTCATCAACGTGCGCGACATTCCGCTGGACGAACTCGGCAACCGGATCCTGAAGCGGACGTTCGACATCGTGTTCTCGATCTTCGCGATCATCATCACGTCGCCGATCATGCTGTTCGCCGCAATCGGGATCAAGCTGACGTCGCCCGGTCCCATCATTTTCAAACAGGAGCGGATGGGGCTGGACCGGCGCACGTTCATCATGTACAAGTTCCGGACGATGCACGTGTCCGACCAGAAGACGGCGGACACGACGTGGACGGTCGAGAACGATCCGCGCCGCACGAGGTTCGGCGCGTTCCTGCGCCGGACGAGCATCGACGAGCTGCCGCAGTTCTTCAATGTGCTGAAGGGCGACATGAGCGTCGTCGGACCGCGGCCGGAGCGGCCGTATTTCGTCGAGCAGTTCCGGGACGAGATTCCGAAATACATGGTGAAGCACCATGTCCGGCCGGGCATCACGGGCTGGGCGCAGACGAACGGCCTTCGCGGCGACACCTCGATCCCGGAGCGGATCAGGCACGATCTGTATTATCTCGAGAACTGGTCGTTCATGTTCGATCTGAAGATCATCATCCTGACGATTCTGAGAGGATTCGTGAACCGCAATGCCTACTGACACCGCGCACTCGGCGGGAAGCCGGCCGGACGTGTCGGTCATCATCCCGACGCTGGAGGCCGGCGGAGCGCTGCGCAGGCTCATCGAAGCGCTGCGGGGACAGACGCTCGCGCCGCGCGAGATCATCGTCATCGACTCGGCATCGACGGACGGCACGCCCGACATCGCAAGGGAGTGCGGCGCCCGGGTCATCGGGATCGAACGGAGGGACTTCGACCACGGCGGGACGCGCAATCTGGCCGCGTCGCACGCCGTCGGCGAAGTTCTTGTGTTTATGACGCAGGATGCGCTTCCGGCGCATCCAGAGATGCTCGAGCGGCTGGTCGGCGCGCTGCTGTCCGACGCGCGCGTGGCGTGCGCCTACGCGCGGCAGGTGCCGCGGGACGACGCGGATGTGCTGGAGCGGCTGACGCGCGCGTATCTGTATCCGGAGCAGCCGGCCGTGAAATGGAAGAGCGATCTGGAGCGGCTCGGCATCCGGACGTTCTTCTGCTCGAACGTGTGCGCGGCATACCGGCGGGATGTGTTCGAGCAGCTCGGGAGATTTCCGGCGCCGGCGCTGTTCAATGAGGATCTGTTCTTCGCGGCGAAGTGCATCTTCGCGGACTACGGGGTGGCGTACGCGGCCGACGCGCGCGTCGTCCATTCCCACCATTACACGCTCGGCCAGCAGTTCCGCCGATACTTCGACAACGGCGTCTCGATGCGCGGCCATGACGCGGTGTACGCCTGGTCGGGGGTCGGCCGGTCCGGCGGCGGCATGGTGCTCGCCGTCGCGCGCGAGCTGGTCCGGACGCGGCGGGTGCGGTACATGCCGCGGCTGATCGCGGAATCGGCCGCGAAGTTCATCGGCTACCAGCTCGGCAGGCGGTACCGGCTGCTGCCCGCCGCGCTCTGCCGCCGGTTCAGCATGCACCGGGGCATCTGGGACCGCTATTATCAATCCCGGAAACGGGCGGACGCCGGTGCCGCGGAGGGCGAGACGCTGCAAGGGTGAGTCCGCGCGGGAACGGCCCGGGTGCGGTGCGGGCCGGGTGATGGCGGCCGCTGCCGCGGGATGACCGGCGGAACGGGCCGGCAGCAGACACCGCCGGGTTCGGCGGGTGATTTTTTGCGCAAACGGGGGGAGATTCGCGGATGCGGAAAGGGCTGATCGCTGTTGCGGTGATTCTCGCGCTGCTGGGCGGCGGAGGATATTTCGGACTGCAATACGGCAGGCAGCTGATCGCGGATCGCATCATGGACGAAATGGTCGGGCAGGTGCTGCGGGATGGGGAGATGCGGCGCCTGCTGGACGATCCGGATGTGCGGCAGGCGCTGCGTGAAGCAGCGGCCGGCAAGGATCTGGAGCAGCTGCGCGACGAGATCGGCGGGAAGCTGGCCGTCGACGCGTTGGCAAGCGGATTCTCGGGCGCCGGCGCGGATGGCGCTGCCTCCACGGCACCCGACGGCGGAAGCCTTCCCGTCAGGACCGTCGAAGAAGCGGAGGCGCTCGTGCTCGAGAAGTTCTCGCTCGGCGAGATCCGCCGGTACGCGGAGCTTCTACGGGGCGGTCTGACGGAAGAGGAGAAGCGGCTGATCCGGGACGAGGCGTTGAGCCGGTTCACGGAGGAGGAGCGGCGGGCGCTCCTGCTGGCCGCGCTGGTCGAGGCGCAGCGGCGGAGCGGGGATTAACGGATGAAGGGGTTCCGCCCAACCGAACGGCTTGTTGGTGGACTGACGAAGAATGGTGAGGTTGGGGCATAATGTCAGCGACAAGAAGCAGATCGCAGATGGCGTTCAGTGTAATCTCCTGCCTGTTCATCGCCGAGTTGATCCTGGGATACAACGGGAGATTGCTGCTGATCGCCGGCATCCCCGTCAGAATGGTCATGTACGGCCTGTTCGGAGTTGTGCTTATTTTGATGATGATGGAAGCCGTTTACAGCCGTCAGATCTCATTATCCTGGAAAAGCGATAACTCGTTGTGGCGATCATTCGAGCCGTTCGATTATGCGCTCGCCGGATTTCTGGTGCTGAATGCCGTATGGATATTTGTTATTCCCTCGATAACCGGCTATGGCGTCGGCATGGCGCTGGAGCAGACGAAATCCACGGTGCTGCTTCTGCTGTATTTTCCGCTGCTGATTCTGATCCGAACGGGAAGCATCCGCTTCGGGGGCGTCGACCGGATGATCAAGCCCTGTCTGTTCGTCCTGGCGGCGCTGCATGTCGTCTTCTATGTCGGCGAGTGGATCCGGGATGACGGAACGTTCGTGGACCGTTTCTTCGAGACGGTGCTGTCGGTGACCCGCGGGCATTCCGAAGCTCCGGACGGGGTCATGTACACCTTGAACTATTACCGCATTGTCTATCCGACTTCGCTGTTTCTGCTCATGATTTTTTACTATACATACCGGGACAGGCTGACGATCCCGAATCTGCTGTTCTTCCTTGCGGGCCTCACGGCGCTGGCCGTGACCTTCGCCAAGTCGCTGTGGCTGGGCGCCGCTGCCGGGGTCGTCTTTCTGGTCTGCTATCATGCGATACATAAACTGGGGAAATTCAATCCAAAGAAAGTCGCGGCCGTCGTGCTGCTGACGATGGCGGTCGGCTGCCTGTTGAACGTCACCATGCTGGATCACTATCTTTCGCTCAGGATTCGGCACGCCTTTGCCGTCAACACCGCCTATGAGACGCCGGTTGTCCGGGTGGTGATTCAGGAGGGCGTGAACGATCATCTGCGCAGCCTGGATGAATGGGACCGGTCCGCCCGATCCAACGGAATCCGGATCGTCCAGTCGCGGGTGCTGCTGGAGAAATGGCGGCAAAGCCCGTGGTTCGGCTTCGGATACGGCAGTTACGCCGAGGAGATGATCAGGGGGCCGAAGGGACAGCCCTTCCTGTATGAAATGCTGTTGCCGTCATTGCTTGTTCAGATCGGGTTGATCGGCGTGCTGATTTGGGCCGCATTCTTTGGATATGTATTCTGGTATGCCGGTAAAAAGGCGAAAGCCTCGGCGGGGGTGCTGGCGCTCGTCGCGGCGATCGTCACGGCGTCCCAGTTCAACCCGTTTATTCTGGGCGCCCCGGCCATGAGCATGTTCCTGTATGCGCTGCTGGTCATCCGGACGGCGGAACCCGACGCGGCCGCTTCGGATGCGGCCGGAAACGAGGCGCGACCGCCGGCCGGGGCGTGATGACGGGGGCGGACGGGGCGGCCGATCGGGCGCGGATGCGGTAAAATGCAGGTTGTGGCAAGATCGGAGGGCGTCTGGCGCCTGAATTCCGTCCGGGCGGGCCGTTCTGTCCGTTCGGAAGGCCTTGTCCGGACGGGATGCGCGGCCAAGGCGTGATGTTCTGCCGGGGCGTGATGTTCAGTCGGGGCAGAAGGCGAATAGATCAAATCCGGAATTCACAGGGGGTCGACGACATGATACCGGGCGTCGTGAGAGTCGACTGCCGGCGGCAGGAGCGACCGGATGGAACGGGACAGGGCGCTCTTGCCCGTCGGCGGACTGCCGCTCATCGCCGCGCTGGTGGAGCGGATGGCGCGGTATTGCGGGCGCATCATCATCGCGGCCGGCGATGAGCGGCGGGCGCGCGAACTGCGCGCCGCGATCGCGCCGGTGCTGAAGCGGGGCGCGATCGCCGAACGGCGCGTCAAGTTCGCGCTCGACCGCTACGCGGGCTGCGGCCCGCTCGCGGGCCTGCACGCCGGTCTGTCGGAGCTGCAGACCGGCTGGGCGCTGGTGATGGGCGGCGACATGCCGAATGTGTCGGCGTCGCTGCTCGCGCGCATGCGCCTTGCGGCCGTCTCCGCCGGGGCGGCCGCGGCGGTCGTGCACGCGCCGGGCCAGCCGTTCCACGCGCTCTACCGCGCCAACCTGGCGCGGGAGGCGGCGATACGGCTGGAGCGCGGCGAGCGCCGCCTCATGGCGATGCTGGAGCGGCCTGAAGCGGTGGCCGTGAAGCCGGAAACGGACGAAGAGCGCGAAGCCTTCGTCCGCCTGCACACGCCGGAGGCGTACGAGGCGTTTCTGGCGCGGTGCGAGGCCGGCTTCGCCCCCCAACCCGGCGGTTGAC
>LZRT01000053.1 GCA_002159075.1 Bacillus thermozeamaize | reverse complement strand
GCGGCGACGATCGTTCGGCACAGCCGGAAGATCATCCTGAAACTGGCTCACGACTTTCCATACCGCCATGCGTGGAAGCGAATCGAAGCGCGGCTGGCGACCATGTCAGGTTAGAGATCCCCACAATTTTACATGGAAAACCAAAAGCCCCTTGCGGTGGGGGAGGGGGGGAGGAATACCTTTCAACGCTGACGGGGAGTTGTCTGGCTGGGAACTTCCCTGTTATTTACAGGGTGTTATGCGCTAACATCTCGTGATTTTACCGAAACAATGGGCTTTCGAAATTTAGGTTTATAATTAATGCCGGGAAACCGAAATATATCTTGGAGACATCCTCTATGGGAAGGAAGGATCCGTATGCGCTCCATCATCGTGCCGATTGACGGCTCGCGGCAATCGCTTGCGGCGCTGCGTTTTGCCATCACGATCGCGAAGGCGCTCGGAGACGAACTGGTGCTGCTGAGCGTGCACGGCAGTTCGCAGATCCTGGGCGAGAACATGCTGCGGGACGCAGCGGCGATCGCCGGACAGGAAGGCGTGCCCTACCGGACCAAGGTCAGGGTCGGGGGCAATCCGACGATCGAAATCAGCTTCGAAGCGAACGACCCGGACGTGCGCTGCATCGTCATGGGGCTCCGCGGCAGCGGGAGCGACGCCGCCTCGGGCAAGACGCTGGGCAGCGTCAGCCAGGGCCTCCTGCAGCTCGTGAAATGCCCGATCACGTTCGTGCCGTACGGCGATTGACGTCCGGAGATCAACGGTAGGATGGTGGTTCGCGGATGCCTTTTGCCATTGTCCAGGGGGATATCACGAAATGCCGCGTCGATGCGATCGTGAACGCGGCCAATCCGACGCTGCTCGGAGGAGGCGGAGTGGACGGCGCCATCCATCGGGCGGCGGGTCCCGAACTGCTCGAGGAATGCCGCACGCTCGGGGGATGCGAGACCGGCCAGGCCAAAATCACGAAGGGCTACCGGCTGCCCGCCGCCCATGTGATCCATACCGTCGGCCCCGTGTGGCGCGGCGGCGGACACGATGAAGAGAAGCTGCTCAGGGACTGCTACCTCAACTCGCTGGCCCTTGCGCAGGCGCACGGGCTCCGGAGCGTCGCGTTCCCGCTCATCTCCGCGGGGGCGTACGGCTACCCGAAGGAACAGGCCCTGACCGTCGCGGTCACCGCGATCCGCGAGTTTCTCGCGCGGCACGACATGGACGTGCGACTGGTGCTGTTCGACCGCGAGGCAATAGCGCTCGCGAAGCGGCTGTATCCGGACGAGACGATGGAGATGTGAACGCAAACCCTCCCGGTTGCCGGGAGGGTTTCGCGTTTTTTTGTCGTTTGAGAAAAAACCCGGGCAAGAGTCCCGTGGCTTTCTCACCCCAGGAGTCCGCCCAACGTTCCGCCCAGAAGAAGCTGTACGTCATTCCGTGTTTTTGAGGTTTCGTCACTTTTACTTGCCGTCCATCGCCATTTCACGAAGGATATGGCCGGATGTGATGTGCCTCCCTGCAACTGCAAGCGTAGCAACAGCAACGATCAGCATCCCTACGGCAACCAGCCCTACGGTCGCAAAGTCGAAGGCAACCGGCGTGGGGTCAAGAGCCAAAACCAGCAAGAAAATAAACATCCCCAGCATGCCTCCGAAGATAATGCCTAGCCCGACATACAGCCCCGTCTGTACCAGGATGCTTACGAGGATTCCGGCAGGCGTCAAGCCGACGGTCCGCAGAACGGCATATTCCTTACGCTTCGACAGGAACTGGTTCATCAGGCCGTTCAGCACGCCCGCCATCGAACATCCGATAATGGCGCTCAGCACGACGACGAAGATCCCCCATCGCTGAATGAACCCTGCTCTGGCTTGTTCCCGTGCATCGCGCAGTGTCGAGATCTGAAGCTCGGGGTATTGGCTTCGCAAGGATTCCAAATCCGCCAATGCCTGCTCCTCGTCGGCTGGATCGATATACAGGTTGTTCACAGCTGGAAACGTGTTCAGCGTGTTCGACCAAGTCATCAGCACATCTTCAGGGCCCAGTTTTTCGCTCACCTTGGCGATGCGATAAACGCCGACGGGGTGAATTCCCAGCCCCTCCGGATCGCGTCGGCCGACGGTAATGGCATCGCCAGCCTTCAGGTTATGGCGGTACGCCAGTTTCTCCGAGATGACGAGTTCATCATCCTTCAGGCCCTCCACCGACGAAGCGTAGACCGCCCGGGGATAGATTCGGATGGCCTCATCTTTGAATAAAATATAATTTTGCAGCAATATCCCTTCCATCTCCACTTCTCGAATCGATTCAAAGCCCAGCAGCGTTTCCCTCAGCCGGTGGGGATCTATGTCGGATTTCGGCCCGAGGCGGTTATGCAGGATGATAGGTTTGGCATATCTTTCCTTCAGAAAACGAAGATTGTTTTCTTCCAATGTGGCGAGCAGCGTTGTTCCGAATACCGCGATCGCGAGGGTCAGGGCAATCGAGACGATCGCGAAAGCGTTCCTCCTGACCTGGGGCAGCATATGCAGGAGCGTCAGGTACGTCAGACGGCCGAACTGGCGCCCCCCCGCCCGCATCGATCCTCGGAGGACCCACTCAACCGCACGGGGCATCAGCGACAGACTTCCGATGAGGAGCAGTACCATTCCCGGGAAGAGCAAGTAATCCTTCCCCTCGATATAGCCGAACAGGTAGAGACCGCCGCCGGTCAAGGCTGCGCCCCATCCAATCAGCCTACGTCCCTTCCCGCGCCTGAAATCAAGCCGCTCATTCTCCTCCGCAATCTGCAGAGGCAGGATTCTCGTGCTGCGCCAGGCGGGAATAATCATGAACAATTGAAAGAAGAGAAAACAGGCTGCGGCGGTGATGAACGCAGTCAGAAAATCGGATGCATGCCCCGCATCCGCCGGCATTCGGAATACGCGCCCAGCGACCCGGAACAATCCTTCTCTGGCCAATACCGACGCGGTCATGCCAAGCACCGTGCCCGTCAGATTGATGGCAACACTCTGGATCAGCACGATCCGGCCGATCTGGGCGGTCGCGGCTCCGATCGATCGCAGGATGGAGATCTGATTCCTCAATTTATAGAGCAAAATCTCAAGATTGGACAGGACCAGCAGCGAAGTGACTACAAGAACCAGAAACGACAGCACGATGATATAGATTTGCAGCGTTCGCATGTTCGACTGTACGAGCTCGTTCTGCTCCACCAGGTCAATGCGCAGATGGCCATCCATATCCCGGATCTTCTGTGCAATCGACAAAGCCTCAACGCCTCTCGCCAGTTTGAGCATCAGGCCGCTCGCGTACTCCCCTTCTCCCACGAAGGAAGCCATATCGTCATAGTGGATGATGGCTATGCTGGTCAAACCCTGCGGATCTTCGATGATCTCCGCTGTGCGGAACCCCTTGCCCTCCACGACCACCTCATCGCCGACGGCCACCTTCAGGAATCGGGCCAGCTCTTCATTGAGAATGATGGTGGAAGGAACAAGATACGAATTGAATTTATAGGTGCTCCGGGTCAGGTCATTGGCGGTTGTCCCGATCGTCCATACGGGCACGTTCGATTCACCGATATGCAGAAATCGGGACAACACGTGGGCGGAAGCCTCCACGCCCGGTAGTGAGACGATGCGTTCCGCCATCTCCCGGGTCAAGACACCCGAATGTCCCGGTGGATAGGAGACCATGATATCGGCTTCGCCGAACATCTCCCTGAACGACCGTTCCATCTCGCGTTCGGCGTTCAGCGAATACATAAGTAAGGTGGTGATCAGGAGTGTCGAAATCAAAATGCTGATGACGGAAAAGGAAATCAGCAGACGGTTCGCCTTCAAGAGCCCGAGGGCCATACCCCATAGCGTCTTTCTCATGCTTCCCGCCTGCCCCCAGCGATCGCCTTGAAGATTTTCAGGATCCGGTCCAGATCCTGCCTGCCGTCGCAGATATATTCATCCCGAATCTCGCCGTCATGAAAGAAAAGCACCCGGTCCGCAGATGCCGCGACGACGGGATCGTGGGTGACCAGCAGGATCGTCTGTTGCCGCTCATCCCGCATTTTCAGGAATACATCCAATATTTCCCTCGTCGTATTGTGGTCGAGATTTCCGGTGGGTTCGTCGGCCAGCAGAAGGGGCGGATTCGCGACAATGGCGCGGCCGATCGCAATCCGCTGCTGCTGGCCTCCGGACAGTTCAACGGGACGGTGCCGACGCCAAGCCTCCAGCCCAAGCATCCGCAGCACTTCCTCAACCCGAGCCTTGATGACGGACTCCCGTTCTCCCTGCAGGATCAAAGGCACCGCTATATTGTCTTCCGCAGACAAGTCTTTAAGGAGATGAAAAGATTGGAAGACGAACCCGACATTTTGCAATCGGTAGAGAGAAGCCTCGGGCTCCCGGAATATATGGTCGCAAGGCTGCCCGCGAAGTTTGATGGTGCCTGCATCGGGTTTGTCCAGTGCGCCTAGAATGTGGAGCAGGGTGCTTTTTCCCGAACCGCTCGTTCCCATGACGGCCGCGAATTCCGCCTTTTTCAACGAGAAGGATACATTCCTTAACGCGCGGACGGCATGCATTGATTGATGATAATACGTTTTCGACAAACCTTTCACTTCCAACACAATCTCGCTCATAGGATTCACCCTAATTGCCTTATTAAATAATAACCGGATAATCAACGGCATTTGCTTTGTACCACTTGCCTTGCGCCTCATACATGTTGTAGTAATATCCCCTCATATTCATCAATTCATCGAATGTGCCTTGTTCCACAATTCTCCCGTCATCCATGACGATAATCAAATCAGACAGACGAGTCGGTCCAATGCGATGTGATATGCTGATTGTGGTTTTATCCGAATACAATTTGTGGAACAATTCAAAAATTTTGAGTTCACTGATCGGATCCAACGCGGCTGTTGGTTCATCCAATATCACCACGTCCGCATTTTTTATCAACGCTCTACCTAACGCAATTCTCTGCCATTCACCCCCTGACAATTCCGTGCCATTCATAAATTCCTTTGAAAGAATCGTTTCCAGCTTTCCCGGATAATCCATGACTTTATTCTTTAATTCAATTCTATCTAATATTTTATATATTTCTTTGTCATTTTCCAAATATTCCAGATTTCCGAAGGCGATATTTTCACGAATGCTGTATTTATACCTTATGAAATCCTGAAATACGACAGCAATGCGATTATAATATGATTCCATATTTAACAAGCTGATATCCAAACCATTGACCGTAAGCTTTCCGGCGTTCAATCGATAAAGCCCCAACAAACAATAAGCCAGTGTTGTCTTTCCAGAACCATTCCGCCCGACAATTGATATTTTGTCCCCCCGTTTGATTTTTAGCGAAATGTCCTTCAGCACACTGACATCGCTATTAGGATACGAAAAGTACACGTTTTTCATCTCAATGGATTCGATGCGCCGAATTTGATAAGTTCCGTCGTTTCGGTCATCATGAGCATCCTGAATGAGTGAAAGAAGTGCATTGTTGTATACCGCAGTTTCAAACAAACTGCTCATATGCATGCCGATTTGACCAAAAAGCCCTTGAATCATGACGGATGATGAAAGCAATGCAACATAAGAGCCTATGGATAATTGAGCTCCCACCACCAAACTTACCAAATACAAACTGACTCCAAACTGGGCTCCTTGCAATACAATTAGGGATAATGATTTATATCTTAGGTCCCATCGAGCCACCTTTAGCCTGAGTTCAGTGACGGTATTAAATAGTTTTTTCCATTTCCCCATCAAGTACTGTTGGGTGTTGTAAATTTTAATCTCTTTCAAGGCGCTTTTCTGACTAAACAAACCTTCGGTAAAATACATTTCCCTTTCAAATTGCGAAGCTTTGTTTTCAGCTTTGTAACCTTTCAGTTTTACGATAAACATGATGGTGATTCCCGGCAAAGTGGAAAGAAGAAGCGTCATCGGTAAGGACCAATGAAAGGTAAGCAATACCCCAATAATCCCAAATATCGAGAATACGACTCCGATCAGATTGATGAGTGTCTGGACTACCCTTACCCCGCTATTTAACGAGAGCTGCGCCAACTTGAGTTTGTCGTGAAAGGAGCTATCTTCAAATCGCTCAATGGACAATTGCAACAATTTTGAAAATAACAACAATTTCATGACGTAGCTAACCGAGTACATGATTTTTTGGAAAGTATATTCATTAAATTCTTTGAAATAGGAAGACAAAAATCCCAATATATATGTGCAACACAATAGTATCATTAACCATGTCATTTGACTTGATTCATTAGTTGTCGCAAAAGATGTCAATATGTCAACCGTTTCTTTGTTAAGATATAGTGTCATTGGGGATATAAGGGAGCTGAGCGCCGTAAAAAAAATAAAAAAGAGAAAAAGGATGGGGTGCTTTTTATAAATCAGTTTGATGTAATAGATCTGTGATTGAATAAAAGTTCTTGTCGGTCTGTCGACTTTCATACTGTCCGTACGGATAATGTCATCCACAATCGATCCCATTCCCCACCGGATTATTGATTAGAGCTTCATTTCAATATCAAAACGCTCAAGGATGATGTCAATTGAAGCCGGGCTTTTATATACCACTTTTCGGGCCTGGTCCAATTTCATATAGAAAGGAAAAAAATTGATATTCAATTTCTTAAAAATATGTTCACGTGTTGCTTGATACTTGTTTTTAATCCAATTATAGGTTGAGATTTTTTGTACTTTGCGTAATTCTTCCTCCTTTTCGTCAAACGCAAAAATAACCGTGAGGCGGTCAAGGGCTGCATCGTTGAGGTATCTGCTGGATGTCAGCATTCTCTTGCATTCCCGGCAGTCGGCATCCACGATCAACAGATTCGTCTCTCGGTTTTTTTGTACCAGATTTGCAAGCGACATTAATTCACCCTGGAAAGACTTGATAGGAATATCCTCCACTACTTCATTAGACACGGGCTCCGAATAAGCAGCCATGCTGGCATAACGAAACTTGTAAATAATCAATATTATTAAGGCCATTTGTACAACACATGTCAGTGATAAAGCCAACAAAAGTTCCAGAGACACCAATTGCACGACCTCCAAATTTATCTATATAAAATCTTGTCGAGAACAAGTCTTGCTGTTATCAGGTTCAACCCCCATAAACACGCCAAAACAAGCGCGATCGCACTCTCGTCTATTCCATATGAAACAAACAGCTGATTGTGTGATACCGGATAAACGATCAATAAATTCGGTAATATTGAAATAATTAAGAGAACGGATTGTATAATTCCGGGCATACCGTACCTCGATTTGATGATTTCCCCGAAGCACATGCATGTGCTCTTGTCATTCTTCAGGACAGCATGGACATGAATCGCTAAAAAAACAAAAAACATCCCCAATGCTACCAGGTTAACGAAGAATTCATGAGGCAACCATATTAGCGCAAATCCGGTCAATAATTCGACTACCGGAGAACCATAGCCGATAACGCTTTTCCATGCTCCGGGTATAAATTCATAATTTTCAAGAGCACGCAAATATTTTTTCAGGGCAAGCAACTTGAAAATACTTGAAAACACCAATACCAATCCCGCACCTACTGTCAAAACAACAGCAAAAAGCATAATACTTCATCCCTACAAACGAATCGAAATTCCGTATAATGTGATTAAAAAAAACAGCAGGATCAATTGAATTAAAATGGACTTCAACGAGATCGTCTTCGGAAGGCTGTGTTCGAAACAATTGCAGCTTGGATTTACCGACTTGCCACTACCTATTACTTGCATAGTAAGATAAATAAAATGAAGCAACATGCCGATCAACAAATAAAGCACATCATGGTAATGGAGAACCAAGGTGATGGCTATCATATATTCAAGCGTTATCAACAACGCCGAAAAATATGTTGCCTTTTTGGCAAAAACCCCATACTCCACAATGGTATTGTAATACTGATATATTTGCCTTGTTTTTCTGGCAGCATTTTTACAATAATAAACCGCCAAAATCACTTTCAAGGCCAATGCAATGAGCGTCATGTCATCACCCAAAGTTTATTAGCCGCTTCCTGACTTCGAGATAGATATCACGTTGTCCGTATCCAGAGTGAGCACTCAAGTCAAAAATCAACTTTTTCCCGGATTTGTTGTGGTGATATATGGAGGTTAAGCCTTTTGCTTCAAAGTATGTAAGTAATTTTGCTATTTCTTCATGCATGCTATCATCATCAAAATCAATTTTTACAACCAGCAGTTTGCCCCGTCTCTTTAATAACGAAAACAATTTTTTGTAAAATTGTGCATCCCCCTGCAAGATCTTGTCTTCTATGAGTACAACAATTCCTTCAAACCCGGTGTGATGACTTAAAAAATCTTTTGCGGTAATACCGGTTTTTGTTATGTCGAGAATCCGAATGAGTTTGATGAACAACCAAATGTATAAACCTGCAAAGACCAAACCAAGGTAGATATAGTAGATAAAATTGAACATATCCCCTCAACTTATGAACTTTATAAAAAATGCGCTATTTCTATAAAGGGGAAATGAGAAAGATCAAGCGGAATGAATTATCTTTTTATTTCTACTGTCAGCATTTGCTTTCCGCTGTACTGCAATCAGCAGTTGTCAGCTCGCATCTCCGGCAAATATTGATGACTCCCGGACCAGGGCAAACAAAAGGCGCACCGTAATCCCAGATGTACTTGGTTGTCTTGTAAGCGCCGGTTTTATCTAATGTAATATTTTCCAAGCCAAATCCGCATTCTCCGCGAATGATATCTTCGCTGTTGCCACATTCAAGCAACATCGGTTTCGCATAGCCCATCATTGAAAATTCCTCCTTAATTACACTCTGTAATGATATCCCTTTATAGAAATAGCGCAATTATAACTAGAAACATAAATTGTGCATTATGCGTATTGACTTTCCAGTTTTTTGTAGTAATTTCTCATCCACGCTTCTATTGCCAACAGGATATAAAAATTGTTTGTTACTTCTAGGCCATTTCTCCACTTGGCAAGCTGATCGATCCACTTTTCTTTGGATATTAAGCAGAGTTCCTCAACAACGAAGGTATTTTCAATTAATTTGGAAATATATTCCCAATTTTCCCTTATACTTTTGCAAGTAAATTGAACATGGGTTGTCTTATTGACGTTATTTACGATTTGAGGGATCAAATCTTCATGAAATGCAGCTCTTAAAATGGGTTTGGAGAATAGCGGGTCATAGATGTATTCCACAGGAAGATGGTAAACAAACTCAATTAGTTGTCTGTCCAGAAACGGATGTTTTACACTGCAGCCAAACATTGCCCCGATAACCCTATCAAGAAAAATCCTGGTTCTAGTGCCCTGCAGTTGAAGATAAATTTCCTTTTTGTAATAATCTCTAATATGGTTAACTTTACGACTAAACTGGCGATAATGATGTGATTGTCTGTTATAAAAATCAGCTGTGACATCCGCATGTATGACATACTTTTTCAAATTTGCAAGCGCAGATGTGTTGGTATAAATCGAATGGTTGGTCAATGCTTGTATTGCTCGCTTTACATTCCACTTACGAAGCAGATCCCTAATTGAATACACGGATCCCGTCAACAAATGGTCACCGGCAAAACCGCTCAAAACATTGGTAAAGCCTTCTTGAGACGCTTGCTGTATTAGCAGATATGAAAATTCAAACGTCAAACTGCTTACGGCAGGTTCATATGAAAAAGGAATGTTATATGGAAAGCCTTTAAAATGAAGATAATTATCCATTTTGACATAAGAACCTGAAGTTTTATGTTTCCGCAAAAGTTCTTCGATTAATTCGTGTTCGTCGCAATGTTGAAATCGATCAAAAACTGCACTAAATGGCTTGAGTTCAATATCCTGAATTTTTTTTGCCGTCACGAAGATGGATGACGAGTCCAGTCCGCCGCTCAATAACACCGCATTCCTCTTGCTTTTGCTGACTCTTCTGGATACAGCCTGCTCGAAAATTTCTCTGAATTTCTCAATGTAATTGTATGGATCCTTGTATCTGACCGGTTCTGGAACCTCTCTCAAGTCCCAGTATCTCAAATTAGTCTCCATTACGCCTTTGAGACAAATGATGCTCGCCGCGGGTACTCGAAACACATGGTAATAAGGTGTTTTTGACGTGTCCAAAAATCCACCGCTGTCCAGAAAATCTTGAAAATATCCGTAATCAATTCGGGAGAAATCAAAATATTTTTTCAACAAAAACAGGTCGCTTGCAATAAAATATCCCATGCTGCTTTTGGTCCAAAATAATGTTTTTACCCCCAAATGATCCCGAATCAAAAACGTTGCTTTTTCTTTGAAATCCATCAACACAAATGAAAATTCACCCGCAATATATTTCACACCCTGTATGCCATATTTTCGATAGAGAGCCTTGACAATAATTTCAGGAGCCCAATTATTTTCTTGTACGTCCGGCAATTTTCCGACAAGTTCCGTAATATTGTGAATTTCAATATCTCCGATAATCCCAATTTCATCATCTAGATAGATATTGTATTCCGGTTCAGTAGCAGCGATGGAATAAAAGCCGCAAGCATGTTCCCCAACTGTCGTGTATGCATTCGGAAAATTCAGTTCATTGCGAATAATGTGTTGAATATCCGGTTTGGTGTTCAACCGATAATTATCCGTCACGAAAATCAAGAACCATTTCATTTCTTTCACCTTTGTACTGATTCGAACTTAAAACGATTTTATAAAGTTTATCATCCTCCTCATTGATAAGACTCTTGCCCTCATATCTAATCCACGCATGTGCGGAAAAAGGAAATTTCCTGATCCCGACAACCATTTCCAGGGCAAGACGATAACGTGAAGACAGCAATTTATAGCCAAGTAACGTTTTATGAATGCAATCGGCTTTACGCAGATACCAAGCACATACTACATTCAGGAAATGCAGGTCCCTCATTACGTTACCTATAATTGATTCATCGAGGTGCCTGTTTCCTGCCTTTCCGTATTTCCTGGAATATAGCTCAAACATATATGAAAACCCTTTTTTATTTAAAAAAATATCAAATAAAGCCAATTGACAATATAAGTAAATAAATTTCAGCACATTTCTAATTTTCAATTTTTACTAACCCCTTGCTTTTCAATTTCTCCAAAAATTCGATGACATCAGATTTAACTTGATCTACGGAGACACCAAATTTGTTCGATATTTGTGTGACAGTATGATCCAAACTGAAACCACGGCTTAAATAGTTCCATATTTGGGACCCTATATAATCCAGTGTGTAAAATTTATTGTGCAACATGTCGATTAAGATATACTCATGATCCTCGACATACTCGACTATGTTTTTTTTGTTCAAAGTGATTTTCATAGCCCCACCGATTGTATCCGCTTTCTATAAAAATTAGATCCAATTTCAGTTTTGCTGCCTTATTCATGAACAAAGGTTGATAACTCGTTCTAAAACAACTATAGCTAATTCAGCAGTTCTATTGCATCCCCCAAATGGGTTATTTTTAATTATATGGTTTTTCTTTGTTTGACTTCACTTGTTGGAACATATAATCTAATATATGGTATTACAGCTTAGTTCTGGGTGGTTTCGGTGGAAGCTTTTTTCTCCTCTCAAGAGAACTTGGATTTTGCAATGTATTGTTTGCGCTTATCTGACATTCAAGAGTCCTTAATCAAACAATGGCGGGGGATTTTCCGACGATCAAAAATTGATTGCAACACTCGAAGACTTCCATATCGTTGGAACATTGATCCTCATCATACAGTTTACAATTGCCTGTTAGAAATCATCCGGGAAGAAATTTCGGCACATCATCTAAACACATCTTCATCCCATGTATTTATCGTTACAGATGAAAACGGTGTGGTTCTTGAAACATTCGGAAAAGAGTCGCTCCTACAACGTATGGAGGAAATGAATTTGGGGAAAGGGACCTCATTAGATTTAAAATATTCAGGAATCAACGGTGTTTCACTTGCGAAGGAATTGAAACGTCCCGTGATCGTCAGAGGAGATGAACATGACCTTGCGTTGTTTTCAGGCTGGACTTGCATCTGCACGCCTATTGTGGACAATGACGGCAATGTTGCGTATCTGGATTTGTCTTTCCATTACAATGCCGATATCACTTTCGCTATTCCTTTCCTGAAGCTACTATCCAATAAGATCCAGGAAAAGCTTTGCTCAACAAAAAAATATTTTTCGTTTAATTCAAATTCTAAAATCAGCAATCTTTTCGACGCTTTTCGACTTACCCCCCGTGAAAAAGAGATTGCCACTCTTTGGTTGCATAATAAAACGTACACCGAAATTGCTTCCGAACTGTTCCTGTCAAGTGAAACTGTTCGATGCTATATAAAAAAAATACATCAAAAGACCGGAGCAAAAAACAAAGCTGATTTCATAAAAAAAATCACTATACTAAGTTCTTAATCCGTCGTTTTTCTGGACGGTTATAACCAGCCTGCCGTCACTGTGGGAAATAAGTCTGATGCGCTCCGAGAAATAGACGAGGGGTGTCCGGAAGATTGGACACCCCTGCGCCGATCGTCCAAACAGTCAGCGTCGCTTCGTTATGCCATTCAATAGTAACCGTTGATCGGCAATTCCGCGCCGTTGACCACATAATGGCCGATATCCTTCAGCTTGTACGCGACCGGGTTGTGCGAGGCAATCGTGCGGATATTGCGCCAATGGCGGTCCAGCTGGAGGCTTCCCCTCGTCGCGGACGCGCCGCCGACTTCAAACAGCAGGGTGGCCGCCCTGAGGGCCATCGGCTCTCCGATCACTTTGACGCAGGCGGTTTTCAAAGCCGCTTCATGCCGGGCCTGATGCGTGCCCTGCAGCAGCGCCTCATCCAGCGCCCGCGCGGCCTCGCGAATCAGCGCCCGCAGCGTGAAGGCCGTCGCCTGAATTTCGCCGATCGTCTGCAGCAGCAGAGGATCTTCATGCGCCGCTTTGGACGCGCCGTGCGTGAACGTCCGCCTGCGTCCCTTGAGCAGCTTCACGCCGTCCTCGACGATCGCCTCCACGATCCCCGCGATGACCGCCTGCAGATAAAGCTGGCGGAACGGCACATAGCCCAGTTCTTCCCGCTTCAGTTCAACGGTCTCGTGCCGTTTCACCGGCGTGTTCGTAAACGTCGTCGTTCCGCTCGCCGTGAGCTGCTGGCCGAAGCCGTCCCAGTCGTCATAAATTTTCACGCCTTCGCGGTTCGTCGGAATAAAGCTGACAAACAGCTTGCCGCCCTCACCGGCCGAGATGACGGACACCCAATCCGCATACAGCGTGCCCGTCGTGTAATATTTCGTGCCGTTCAGCACGTAGTCGTCTCCCGCTTGGCTCAGCATCGTTTCATACTGCTTCGAGCCCTGCGGGCGGGCGGAGATTTCCGTCGTCGCGTTGCCGACCAGATCGCCCCGCGCCACAATTTGCAGGCGGCGCGTCCTTTCCGCGCTCGGCGGCTCCGCCAGCGTATCCTCGACAAAGATGAAATGCGAGCGCAGCGCATGCGCCACATCCGGATCGGCCTTGGCCAATTGCACGACCGCATCGAACAGCTCGACGTTCGTCACGCCGGCTCCCCCGAGTTCCTTCGGCAGACGAATGGCGCCGAAACGGGCTTCCCGGATCAACCGGAACGCCTTGTGCGGCAGCAGGCGCCCGCCGCTGCGGCGGCGCGTCTCCGCGTCTTCCGCGATGGCCCGGATCAACGCCCGGAACGCGTCCGAATGAATGTCGATCGGCGCCGTCTCCTGTGCGGTTTTCGTCATGCCCATCACTCCTGGAAGTGGCGGCGGTCCAGCTTCCTCGCAATCCAGCTTCCCGTCATTTGCACGAGCTGAACGAGGAGCACCAGAAGCAGCACCATGAAGATCATGACATCGGTCTGGAAGCGGTAATAACCGTAACGGATCGCCAAATCGCCGATGCCGCCGCCGCCGACGATGCCGGCCATCGCCGAATAGGAAATGAAGCTGACGGCCGTCACGGTCAAGGCCAGCACGAGGCCGGAACGCGCTTCATTCAGCAGCACATCCTTGATGATGTAACGCTTCGGCGCCCCGAGGGCGATGGCGGCCTCAATCGTGCCGTGCGGCACATCCTTGAGCGCCTGCTCCACCAGGCGCGCAAAATACGGAATCGCCGCGATCGACAGCGGCACGGACGCCGCCAGCGGACCGACGGTGGTTCCGGCAACCAGGCGCGTGAACGGGATCAACACGACGAGCAGAATGATGAAGGGAAACGAACGGATCAGGTTGATCGCGTAATTCAGGATCCGGTTGACCCACCGGTTCGGCGAAATGGATCCTTTGTCCGTCATGAACACGTATACGCCCAGGGTCGTTCCGAACAGCACGGCCGCGGACAGGGATATCCCCACCATCATGAACGTCTGGATGACGCTTTGTTTGATCTCCGGCAGGAGCAACATGATGTTGTCAAACATGCACCAAATCCCCCAGACGAACGGCATCCGGCCTGCGCCCGCTTTCCCGCCCGCGATGCTCGATCAGCCGTTTCCCGATGGCGGTCACGGCGTCCGTAACTTCCGCAGGCGACCCGGCCAGATTCAACTCCTCCTGAATGTTGCCTTTTTCCATGACCGCGACACGGTGGCACAACGCGCGGACCACTTCCATCTCATGCGTGACGATGACGAGCGTAACGCCGAATTGCTCGTTGATCGATTTCAGAAACTGCAGGATGTTCTCCGTCGTCTGCGGATCGAGGGCGGACGTCGGCTCGTCGCACAGCAGCACCTTCGGATTCAGGACGAGCGCGCGGGCGATGGCCACGCGCTGTTTCTGCCCGCCGCTCAGCTGCGCCGGATAATGGTGCACCTTGTCGCCCAATTCCACGATGTCCAGAATCTCGCGGATGCGTTTCGCCCGTTCCGGCTTCGGAACTCCCGCCGCCTTCAGCGCAAATTCGACGTTGCCGTATACGGTCTTGTTGAGCAGCAGATTGAAATGTTGGAAAATCATTCCGATCTCGTGGCGCTTCTTCTGCAGCGATTTGCGGTCCAGGGAAGTGAGCTCGACGCCGTCGAACCACACTTCGCCCGTCGTCGGCGTCTCGATCAGGTTGATCATCCGGAGCAGCGTGGATTTTCCTGCGCCGCTGTAGCCGATGATGCCGAAGATTTCCCCCTTCCGGATCGCGAGCGTTGTCGGCCGCACCGCTTCGAACGCTCCGGATTTCGTCCTGTATACTTTGCTGATGTTCTTCAAATGAATCATCCCGGCCCTCCTCTCCCCCGGATTTCAGCTCGCCCGAATGTTGGCGGCGTTCACCAACGGTTCCACCCGTTCGAAGAAGAGCGGCAGTTCCCTCAGCGGATGGCGGAACGCGAGCAGCACCTGATCCACGCCGGCGGCTTCCAGTTCGCGCAGTTTGTTCGCCACTTGCTCGTAGCTGCCGATCAGTCCCGTGCGGAAACCTTCGTTGTTCGCGACATAGTCGCTCACGGTCACGGCGTTTTTCCACATTCCCCTCGCATCCTTGCTCGCCTTGAACCGGGCGATTGCTTCCTCGTCCGCATTTGCGATGATGGCTTCATATTCGGCCAGCGCTTCTTCTTCGGTTTCCCGCGCGATCACGAAGGCCGCGACCGCGTATTGCAGCGTCCGGTTTTCCCGCCGTGCCAGCTCCCTCACCGTCCCGATCTGCCGCTCGAGCTCCCCGAGCGGCGCGCCGTTCATGAAATAGACATCCGAATGTTTCGCCGCGACCCGCTGCGACGGTTCGGAGTTGCCGCCCTGATAGATCGCCGGATACGGCTTCTGCACGGGCTTGGGATGCAGCGAGCCGCCGCGGATGTTGTAATATTTCCCTTGAAAGGTAAACTCGTCCCGCGTCCAGAGCCCCTTCACGACCTGCAAATACTCCTCCGACCGGCGATAGCGCTCGCTGTGCTCGATCCACTCGATGCCGAACTTCTCCTGTTCCTCTCTGAACCATCCGCTCACCAGATTGATGTGGAAGCGGCCGTTCGATATCACATCCAGCGTCGCGCCGATCTTCGCCAGCGTCACCGGATGAAGGAAACCCGGCAATACCGCCGCGAGCAGCCTCACCCGCGACGTGTGTCCGGCCACCGCGCCGACAACCGCGAGCGGATCCAGCTGCCCGGCCGACCCGCCGCTTCCGCCGATGCGCCCCACGTAGCGAACGGGATAAAGAATGCCGTGCACGCCAATCCGGTCCGCGAGTTTGGCCAGCTCGATGTTGTACGCCATGTCGCTCCGCGTTTCCTGATCCCCCCTGGCGCGCAGAAATCCGCCTCCGACATTCGCGCCCCATGTCAGAAATTTCATCTTCCCCGCCTCTTTCACACGGTGATTTTCGCAAATCTGGGAAGAACGTCGTCTCCGAACCGCAAGGCTTCTTCCGCATGCGGATAGCCCGACAGAATGAAATGCGTGACGCCCGCGTCGATATAGTCTTGCAGCGCTTCCTCAATCTGGTCCGGCGTGCCGACCAGGGCCGTGCCCGCGCCCTTGCGGATTTTCCCGATCCCCGTCCAGGTGCATTTGTCAAACCGCTCGCCCTGACGGACCAGCTCCGTGATGCGCCGCTGCGCCACCGAATCCGTCTCTTCGAAGACGCGGTCCATTTTTCTCCGGACGTCCTCGTCGATCCGGCTGATCAGGCGGTAGGCCGCGTCCCAGGCCTCCCGCTCCGTGTCGCGTACCACGACGTGCAGGCGGACGCCGAATTCCGGCGCGCGGTCGTATCGGGCGGCGCGCGACCGGACATCCTCGATCTGCGCCTTCACCTGGGCGACCGGTTCGCCCCATTGCAGGTAAACATCCGCATACCGCGCCGCAATCTCCTTCGCGATATCCGAGGAGCCGCCGAAATAGATCGGGATGCGGCCGGGTTGATGCAGCGGGGGCACCAGCTGCGCGTCCCGGACTTCGAAGAAGCGGCCTTTGTGGCTGAACGTCTCGCCCGTCCAGCACTTCAGAATGACGTCCAGAAACTCTCTCGTCCGCTCGTAGCGCTCGTCATGGTCCAGAAAATCGCCGTCCTGGCCGAGCTCCTTCGGCGATCCGCCCGTCACGACGTTGACCAGCAGGCGCCCCTTCGTGAACCGGTCGAACGTCGCGGACAGCTTGGCCGCCACGGTCGGCGCGATGAAGCCCGGACGGAACGCGACCAGCGGCTTGATTCGCCGCGTGTGCTGCGCGATCGCGAATCCGACCAGCCAGGAATCGAGGTACGGAATGCCCGTCGGAACCAGCATGCCTTCAAATCCCGCCCGTTCCGCCGCCTGCGCCACCTCGATCAAATATTCCTGCGTGGGCTCGCGCTGCGGTCTGGCCAGTCCCAGAAATTCTCCGTCGCCGTTCGTCGGCGCGAACCAGTAGAAATGGACGTTGCTCATCGGTTTTCCTCCCGCAAAATCGAAAGTGCAAACTCCACATAGGCTTGCCGCTTCGGATGCTGGTTGTAATAACTGGCGAAATTGCGAACCGGATCTCCCGCATAGAACCGTTCATACAGCTCGTGCCGGGAACCGAGGGAGCTGCCGGCGAAATCCCATGCCAGCTTGTTCAGCAGCGTCCGCCTCGTGCCGTCGAACCCGTCCGACGCGGCAAAATATTCGCGCCACTCCGGATGGACATCCAGCTCTTTCAATGATGCGGGGGCCTGAAGCAAGCCGGACGCCCCGATCCGGTGGATCGCCGCAATGCCTTCGGCATAGAAGCGCGTCCCCAGGTTGCGCGCCGTCCCCAGATACAGCCGGTTCGGGATGAACACCCCGTTGTGCCAATCGCCCGTCTGCTGCGCCGTCCCGAGCAGCGCCTCGATCGTCTCCACCTGCAGGATCAGGTTCGCCAGATCGTTCCGGACGTGCAGAAATCCGGTTACATCCGCGCTCTTCGCGAGCCCGTACGCAATCGCCGCCACGCTCCTCAGCTTGCTGATCAGGCGGACGACCGTCTGATGCTGGCTGAGGGCCACGGCCACCGGGTCCGTATGCAGCTTCCACGCCGCCTCGGGATCCTCCGCCACGAGCACCAGGTCCCAGGGAATGAGCGCATCTTCAAAAATCAGCACCGCGTCCATCTCGTCATACCGCGCGCTCAGCGGGGCATGCACCGCGTCGTCGCTCGCGAACGATTCCCGGCAGACGATATGCACCCCCGGCAGGTTGGCCGGAATGATGAACACGTTGGCGAGCGCCCGCTGCGCTTCGCTCCGTTTGTAGAACGACGTGATGATAAACTCATCCACATAAGGCGCGGCTGTCGCGACGGTCTTCGCCCCGCGCACGATCACCCCTTCTGCCGTCTTCTTCACCACGCGAAGCTGGCCGGCGTCCACCTCGACGCTCGAGCGGCTCCGGTTCCGCTGCAAATCCTGCGCCGCCGCGGTCGACAGGAGATCGCGGTCCCGGGAATTCCGGTACATCCGCTCCATCTTCGCTTCAAAATGCGGGATCACCGTGTCCAGCTCCTTGCGGTTCGCGTACCATCCCGTCTCGATCTCCCGCGAATATTCCGAGAGCCGGCTCATCATCCCGAATGTCGCGTCCGCCCAGATTTGGTAAGCCCTCGCCTTGCACCGCAAATCATCCAGCGAGGTCGGCACCAGGAACGAAAGATGCGCCCCGTCGCGGGTCAACTCCCGCTTCCAGGCACCCCTCTGCATCTCCAGCAGCTTTCCAATGGTCTCCACGGTACCGCGGAACGCGTGATGTTCCGCAATGCGGGTCACGAGCTCGCCGCCATACCATACCCTGCGCCCGTCCTGCAGCCGTTCCTTCCAATCCGTCATACCGTCACGCCCCGCCTTGCTTCGGCCGTCAGATGATCCAGAAAGGCGTCCAGCCGTTCTTCAAGCCACGTCTTGTCATACTGCTCGAAAAACAAAGACTGATTGCGCAGCGGATCTCCCGTGTAAAACCGTTCATACAGATCATGCCTGCCGCCGAGCTCGCTGCCGATCAGCTCCCAGCCGAGCCTGAACCAGGCGGTCTTCTCCCCGGCGGAAGCCGCCGCCCCCGCATAATAGCGATGCAGCAACGTCCTGATCCGCTCGTCTTCGAAACGGTCGATGAGGGTGGACGGCAGCTGCGTATAGCCGCCCGCTCCGATCTCCTTCAGAATGGCCATGGCCCGGGCGTACGCCTGCGTGCCCAGATGGCGCGCCGCCTGCAGCGGCACCGCCTTCGGCTTGTAGACGCCGCCTTCGACCGTTCCTTCCATCTCCGCCGCGTGCAGCAAGGCGTCGACCGTATCGGCCAGCATGTAAAGCTCGCCCAGTTTCTGTTGCACATGCAGAAACGCATCCACCGCGATGCTCTGCGCGATGGCGGTCGCGAGTCCCGCGACAAACTTCAATTTCGTCGCCAGGCGCACGACCGTCTGATGATGCGCCAGTGCGTTCAACTGCTGGTGGCGATGCGCCGCCGTCGCTCCCTGCGCATGCCCGCGGATCAAGATCCGCTCCTCCGGAATGAACACATGGTCGAAAATGATCACCGCGTCCATCTCGTCGAACCGGCTTGCGAGAGGATATAACGCGCGGTCCGTCTCCGCGTGGCTTTTGCGGCAAATGATTTCGAGACCGGGCGAATCCGCCGCGACGATGAACAGATTCGCGTATTGTTCCTGGCCGTCTTCCCGGTCGTACGGCGTATTCACGATGATGTCGTCTACGTACGGCGCGCCGGTGGCAATCATTTTCGCCCCGCAGACCACCACGCCGTCCGGCCGCTCCTCCACCACCCGGAGCAATTCATGCCCCGAGCGCTCGGCAATCGGCTTCGAACGGTCGATCTGGGGATCGGCGATCGCGGTCGTCACCAGGCGCCGCTCGCGCTTGACCCGCTCGATATAATGCGCGATCTTCTCCGAGAACCCGGCGTCGTACCGGCTGAACCGTTCCCGGTCGATGTAGTAGCCCGTGATGACCGAATAGGCGTAATCCGACAAGCGGCTCATCATGCCGTATGTCGCGCGGGCCCAGGTCTCGTACGCTTTCCTTTTCTCCAGCAGCTCTTCCCGCGTCCGCGGAATCAGAAACGCCTTGTGCACCATCCGCCCGACGGATTCGTCATAATAGCCGACCCGATCGTCATCGATCAGCGCGACGAGCTGCCGGATCGTCCCGAACGTCCCGCGAAACGCGGGATGTTCCTCCGGCTGCTCCACTTTCCTGCCGTCAAGCCAGATGCTGCGGGAGCCCTTCGTTGGCACGGCACGGCCTCCTTCCGGAAAACAAAAAAGCTCCAGACATATCGCCGGGATATGCATGGAGCTTTGGTGGTCCAATCGCTTTGCTTTGCAGTTGTGCCCTTTATGATAGCAAATAAATCTGATTTGTCAAGTATGAATTATGAGATTTATTTTCCGGAATGGTATTGTCAAATGATCGGCGGGTTGCTACAATCATGTTCGAATATTTTTATATTCCAATCTGTTTACTTTGCTTTCGACCGGATCACCGGAGACATGTCTATTTGTCCGGCAAATAGATGTGTCTCTTTTTTGTTGCGGCAAAACAAGAGACCGACTTGCAGGACAAAAGACATTTCGAAACGCTGATCAAGTCTGCTCGAGGAGGAACAAGTGCATGAAAAAAATGGCATCCGTTGTCCTGACGGTGCTGGCCGCCCTGCTGATCTCATCCTGCGGCACATCCGACGCCCGCAAGGCGTCCGACCCCGACAAAACCAAAGTGATCCGCATCGGATTTTCTCCCGGTCCCTACAGCGACCAGGTGCGCAAGGGAATTGAGCCGCAATTGAAGGAAAAGGGTTATACCATCGAAATCATCGAATTTACGAACATCAATGAAATCAATTTCGCCCTCGCGGAAGGCTCGCTGGATGCGAACATCTTCCAGCATACGGCCTATTTCGAAAACTTCATAAAAGAAAACAAACTGGATTTGGTCGAAACGATCAAGGTCCCGACGGCTCCCATGGGCATTTATTCGGACCGATATGACGATCTCAACCTGGATCCCGACAAAAAATACACCGTGCTCATTCCCAACGATCCGCCCAACATTGCGCGCGCGCTGCGGATTCTGCAGGAAGCCGGGTTTCTCACCCTGAAACCCGATTACGAACCGCTGACGGTCAGCCTGCATGACATCGAAAGTTACAATGCCAAAATCGAGTTCGTCGAGGTGGAACAGGCCCAGCTGGCGCGCCTGATCGGCGACGTTGACTATGCGCTTGTGAACGGAAATTATATTTTGGCATCGGGCCGCAAACTCTCCGACAGCCTGTTCCTTGAAGACCCGCCGTTCGAATATCAGAACCTGATCGCCGTTCGCCGGGAGGACCAGGACAAGCCATTTGTAAAAGACCTGATCGCGGCGTACCAGACCGAGGAATTCCAGCGGCTGATCGAAACCGACCCGCAGTTCGAAGGCTTCTGGCATCCGCCTTACTTCAGGAAGTAACTGGCCACCGCCATGCCGGCGGCGCACAACAGGCCGCACACCGCGGGCTCGATGCCCGGGATCCTCGTCATCCTGTATAAGAAGCTGTTCAGACGGAGCATGCCGTTCAGCCCGAAGATGCAGATGAACGCAAGCGCGGCGAACAGGGGAATCAGCTTCAGGATCAGGGTGATCAGGTTCCGGCTGAACCGCGAAAGGACGAACGCCAGGGAAGCCGCGCCAAGACAGATCCCATAGATCAGTCCGGCATAAAGCATCACATACTGCCCGTATGTTACGCCGAACCAGAAAATGAAAAACCGGCCGATCGTCGCATCTCCGGGAAAAAAATTTTCGCCAACCGTCCCGCTTCACATGAAAAGGCCCCATTCCGGAGTCCGGATGCGGCCATATGCGTGTTGCGCGGTCGTCAAGCCTTCCTCCAGCTTCATTGAAAATGCGGCCATAACGCGAAGGTAGTTTGTGGTTATGTTAAAATCAATTTGGAAATGTGCAGCTGCACCATTTGCGAAATCTCCGACCTTCGGGGGCATCGTCCGAATGAAAACTTCGATGGCAAAGTGGATGATTGCCATTCTTCTCGCCGGCATGATCACTTCCTGCACGAATGGAGCCCAATCGGAACCGCCCGTTCCCTTGCCGGACGGCGCCGAAACGACGGCTGGTCGGCACCCTTCAGGTCCGGAACAGGCATTTCCCGACGACTTGCCTCGGGACAGCACAATCGAAGAACAATTGGCACGAAAAGAGCAATTTTGGGATTGGGCGAAGGCAAACGGAAGGATCCATCCTGCTTCAGGGGAAGAGACGAAAGGGACTGACCTTGTGATTGCGGACAAGAAAATCACGCTGCCGGACGATGCCTATGTGAAAGCATACATCGTGGCCGTCATCCCGTCGGGACAAGGGGATGATGTTTCACGGCATCTGCCGTATTACGTGATTGCACGTGGAAACTCCACGATCGCGATTTCCGCCAACACCGGCTATGTACTCAACCTGAACCTGGATGCGTCCGATCACAAACCGTTTGACTTTCTCAAGGAAGCCGTCAACGGTTATCTGGATGGCGTGAGCAGACTGGAGTAAAAAAGCAGCTCCAAAAGGACGGCCGGGCCGCCCGCGTCGCTCAACATGCGCGGACCGCACCCGGCCGCTTTCGGCTTTGCTTGCACCACGTCCACCCGGATTTTGATGACGGATTTACGACATGCCGCATCGATGGACGTGCGCCGCTTCCTCCGGGTTCCACCTTTCCACGATCAAGCTCCAGATTTCGTCCGTTTCCTTGAGATTTTCCGGTCCGGACCACGTCAACAGATTCCGGTATTTTTGCAATTCCGTTCGAATATCGGCCGCATTGGCGATGATTCGCCCTTCGCAGGAGTTGATCGCAAACGGCTGGTGGTCCCGTTCGAACTGCATCGCCTGCCTGACGAACCGCCGCAGGCTTTCCATCGTCCACCAGACGGAGTCCAGGACACCCGTTTCATGATGGGCGGATTTGTAGCTTTTTTTCAGAATTTGCGTGCTTGTCAGCACCTTGCTGATGCTCGCGTTCAGGTCCGGCCAGATGATCGCTTCCGCACCGGCGTCGTCTCCGAGGCTGTTGAAACCCAAAAAAATCGCGTATATCCCGGGTTTCACACGGGATATACGCGATTTTCTTCATGTCCGGCTCCGGTTTGCCCGCCGGTCCTTCACCCGAACACCAATTCCACCGCTTCGTCACCGGTCAGCTCGAACGGCCCGGGCGTGACGTCCGCGTCCGGCCTCCGGTTCCCGAAGAAGTCCGCGTCCAGCCTGAGCGGCGTGCCGTCCGGGTTCTCGAACTTCATCGCGGCGTGATAGGTGCTCCCGAGCAGGTCGGTGGTGACCACCATGGGCGAGGCGCCGCGGATCCGTTCGGGTTCGGTGATCCGGACGCGCACCTTGCCCTGCGAAGGATCCCTCTCGATCTCGACGCCACGCTGCTCATGCGTCTTCGCGCCGGGCTCATGGCGCCCCGGAACCGCGCCGCCCAGATACAGGTTGCCGCCCATCGCCACCGGAAGCGCGGCGTTGCCGGCAAAGATTTGCTTCTTCTCGGCGTCTTCGAGCTGCGCAAACTCCTCCTTCGTGTATTCCCACCACGGTTTGTCCTTCACGTCCGGATGTTCGTCGTAGCTTCCCAGTCCCACCGGATGCAGCCAGCAGACGGAATCCTCCGGCACCCCGTCCATCACGGGCTTCCCGTCCTTCGTCTTCCTCTCCCGCGGCTTGAGCGGCAGATGCTCGAAGAAGGTGATCGGGACCGGTTCCCGCTCCCCGCCGTCCCCCAGGAAGACGTTGTTGTAGTACCGGTCGTCGCCCCCGGCAATCTTCGCATAGCCCGCCACGGCCGTCTCATGGGGGAAATGGTACGGCGTCGTGCGGGAGAGCTCGCTCTGGACCACGAACCGGCCCGCGAACAGGTTGTGGACGAACGCGCCGCCCTGCGACATGTTCCGGAAATTCATCGGCGACAGGAACAGATTGTGGTCCACCAGATACGGACCGTGGCACACCTCGACGAACAGGTCCTCGGACAGGTTGTCGAAGAACACGTTGCGGCTGACGCGGGTGCCCTGCGCCTGCCAGTCCAGCCACAATCCGCGGTAGCAGCTGTAGATGATGTTATCGGTAATCTGCGTGTCCAGCGCGGCGTGCAGCTTGATGCCCGCCACTTCGGCGCCGTGCCGGAGCCGCTTGTGGTGGATGTTGTAGATGCGGTTGCCGTAGATCCGGCTGAACGCGCCGCCCATGTGGCCCACGATGCCGGCCTGCTCGCAATCGTGGATCACATTGTTGCGGACGATGTGGCCGCCCACCCGGTCCTTGTGCCAACCGCCTTCATGCAGCGCCCGGAAGATCACTTCCTGCTCGCGCTGCGTGCCGCCCTTCGTGAACTTCCCGTTCACCCTGGCATGGCCGGTCCCGATCGGCGTGCCCAGGCTGATGCCGACGCACTTCGATTCGCAGATGACGTTGTTTTCGATGATCCAGCCCTTGCTCCAGTGGGGGCCGATCAGGCCTTCCTGGAAGGCGGTCGGCGGCGCCCACTGGGGAGCGGCCTGGCGCAGCGTGAACCCGCTCACCGTGATGTAGTCGACGCCCGGCTTCTCGGGGAAGAAGCAGTGCGGGCGAACGCTGATCTCGACGTTCTCCTCGCGGGGATCTTTTCCGCCGAAATTGGCCCAGATCTTCGTCGTGACCGGTCCGACTTCGGCGTACCACTTCATCAACGAATCTTCGGGATATTTCGCGTCGGGCCAGACTTCGGGCTTGAACACCTTCTCCACGCTTTCGCACTCGTACAGGGACTTGCCGTCCAGATAGACGTCGCCGAGATGCACCGGGAAAGCGCCGTCGAACAGCCAGTCACCGGCCAGTTCCACCTCGAACGGATTCCGGACGGAGAAAAGGGTGTTGGGCACTTCCGTGCTCCAGACGTTGTCACCCTCGTATTTCCAGTCGGTAATCCGCTCGGCTCCCGTGATGACGACCTCCCCGTCACCCGCGGATTTGTAGACGATCCGGTGCTCCTCCGTCCCGCCATGGGCCGGACGCACCCATTCCCGATAAACACCCGCATGCACGATGACCGTGTCGCCGGCCACGGCCAGGGACGCGGCGCGCGAGATGGTGCGGAAGGGTTCATCGGCCGTACCCCTGGCCCGGTCGTCTCCTGTCACGGACACATGATATTCCATGAAATCCCTCCTCCCGCCGCCATTATAACGCATTCATCCAACGCTTGGCATGAGGCACCCGATTTCCGCCTTCGGGTCAATCGTCCTGCCGTTCCAGAAACGTCCGGATTTCATCATCGACCACGCGGGTATGCCACGGGTGGAAATATACGCTCTGCCCGTCATCTTCTAGATAATAGGCGTACGCCAACGGACCGTCCGTGCAGAAGACCATCATGTATACGTCAGGATCCCCGTTGGTTCGATCGGGAGTAAAAACGGTCTTGTCTTCGCCGCCGTCCAGCAAGGCGATAAACCGGCGGACCTCTTCTCCGGTCAGCGTGCGGAACGGCTGCATATCCCGATCCTTGAACAACCGGATGCGCTCCACCTGCTGTTTGGGCATATCCGGATAACGCTGCGGGATCGTCTTGGAAAATGTCTCTTCCGCATAAAGACGGAATCCGCCGATTTTCCCCTCATCCCGGGCGGCAATCACTTCATCGGGTCCGAATCCTTCCACGCCGTACAGCCTCGTGCCTTCGGCCAAATAAGCCGCATCTCCGTTTTTGGGTCGGTAATGCGGGTTGGTCACGACGCCGTCGAGTTTGAATTTCACGGTTCCGACCACCTGATCGGTGACAAGGTCCGGATCCTTGATGACCTGGTGGTAGAGACCCACGTACGTTTTGCCGTCGAGCTTGACGAAATCGATCCAATCGATGATGGCGTTGCCCTCGATCGGATTGCTGATATGCGAACATCCCCCCATGGCCACGGCCAGGGCCGTCAGCAGCAGGATGAACCGTCCGTTCATCGCGGTCACCACCTCAAGATTCAGACGTTTGCCGCACGGTTGCGGTTGCGGTTTATTGGCGAAAGGGGTGGGGGCTTGCCAAATTTTTTCTGAACGCATACACCGTTCGACAAAAAGTTCGGACGTGGTTCGTTATAATGAACAACGCAACGATGTTTCCGGCATTCTTGATTCTTTTCGCAAGGGAGAAATGTAGCATGAGACTACATTTTCTGGACAGCGGCCGGGCATTGGCCAGTTTTCTCGGGCTCGTCTATCATTCCGCATTGATCTTTGTCAACGTCGACTGGCTGGTCAACGCGCCGGAAACCCACACCGCGCCGGCATTGCGAGTTTACACGGACTACATCAATCTGTTCCGCATGCCCCTGTTTATGTTCATCTCCGGCTACTTTGCCGCGTACGCGGTAAGAAAGTACAACCTGAAGAATTTCACCGTGCGAAGATTGACCCGCCTGGGCATCCCGTTTGTCACGACGCTGCTGACGTTCTCCTTCATCGAAAAAATATACACCTACAAATATTGGGGCGGCGATATCAGCTTCCTGCCGAACACCGTCATCCCCTGGAGCCGGTACTTTCAGATGTCGCATCTGTGGTTTCTGCACTATGCGCTGGTGTTCTCGTTTGTCCTGTATTTCGGCCTGATGCTCAAAAAACGCTTCCCGCTCAAGCTGTTCGACCGGTTCCGGCTGGGGGGAAAATATACGGATGTCCTGTTCCTGGCCGGCATCTTCGGAATCTTCGGTTTTTGCGGGATGCTGTTCCTCGTCACCCGTTTCGACCATCAGCTTGTCTCGTTCCTGACGTTCGGCTCCTACTTTCCGTACTTCATGCTGGGAGCTCTCGCTTTCCTGCGCCGGGACGAGCTGCACGGCAAATTCTTCGAACTCTCCCGCAAGCGATTCGTTGTCCTGTTCATCCTGCTGATCATCAGCTATATGCTGGAGGCCCGGTTTAAAGGCATCGTGCCCAACACCAACACGCTGCTCGAAACGCTTCCGCGGTATTTCTCCCTGATCCTGGTGCTGGGGCTCTTGTACCGGTTCCTCAACAAACCGAACCGCATGCTGACCTATATGTCCGAATCCTCCTATACGGTCTATCTGCTGCATCAACCGTTGATCGTCATGGTCGGCTACTACTATGTCCAACACTTTGTGCTGCCAAGCCCGCTGCTCGGTTACTTGCTGGTGCTGGCGGTTTCGACCATGTTGACGTACGCCCTGGATTATCTGCTGGTCCGGAGCAACCGATGGGGCAAATTCCTGTTCACCGGAGCCCTGCCGGTCAAGCGCAAGGCGGGCGTCGCGGTGCAGCAAAGCGCCGTGTCGAATTAACGGAGACGGGTGGTCCGACAGCCGGTGTTCGCCGGCTTTCCGGACCGCCCGCGGTTTGCCGGCATCCTTGACCAATAAAAAATGGATGCATATCCCGGCACCAGTCGCCATCGAGAAACACGCTGTTGTTCAATTTTCTCCTCATCGCCTGGCAAGTTGCGGTTTTTCCGCCCCCCATCGTACCGCCAATCAGAAAAAGATTGTTTCATAACCAATGCTTGATTCCCGCTCCTTTGGTTCCCGTCTGCTTTGTTGTCTCCGTATGCGTTGTGCGGTGACCTGTCCCACCCTCTGTCCTCCTCGCCCATGCCCATTTTCATTCTTTATCGCAGCAGGGAACGAAAAACAGATGCGCGGGACACCTGCAATCGGAGGAACCGAAACCGCGGACCGGTATGCTCCCGTTGTTTTCCTTGATCAATCTCCGGAAAAGTCCGCATTCTCCTTCATCGCCCGGAAACGTCTCAATCTCCACCAGTTGAAGATAGGGGCGCAAGTAATCAAAATGCCAGCGTCGCTTTTTCTCAAGCTGAATATGCCTTTCGATTCTGGATTGCAGATTTCTTTTTGCGCTCCCGACATACACGTACAGTCCTTTCCGAAAAGAAAAGGACCCCAATTTGCCAATGGAAATATCCCCGTGATCTTCCGTCATCAGCGCCTTGATCGCATAGAGGGTATGCCCATCTTGCAATCGGATCGGAAACATACGTTTCATTTGCTAATTCATTCCCCTGCAAGCTCAAGAATTAATTACCAAACATGAAGCTTTTCCATAGCATCTGGCTTTTAGCGCCGGCAGCGCATCGGGCTCCATGGTGAACTTGGCATCCCGAATCCCGGGCCCACACAAGATCCCGGTTTTCCATGTCACGGGAAGAATCGGAATGACGATCTTGAATATTAATTTAAATAAAATAAAGTTTAGTTGAATTTTATTAAACATAATGTTAATATCTAATTGATGGCGTGAAAGGAGGAGGGTCCATATAGCCGCTCATCCCGTTCCAAACTGGATATTGGCATTGGACAACGAGGACCTGGAATTTATCAAAAATTTCGTTCTCCATTCAGGCTCACTGAAAGAAATCGCAAAACTTTACAAAGTCTCATATCCAACCGTCCGGCTGAGACTTGACCGTCTGATTGAGAAAATCAAAATCAATGATTCGACGGAAAATGAGGAATTTGTCAAGTTCATCAAACGTTTGGCGATTGATGATCGAATCAGCATGGAAGATGCAAAATTGATTATTGAAAAATATAAAAGTGAAAGGAGCAAGCAGTAATGGATTTCGGTTTCGATCGCGTTTTGATTGCCGCCGGCGTTTTGGCCGTTCAATTTTTTTTCTCGACAAGGAACCGCGCATATTGGGGGGCCGTCATTCCTGTTGCATACGCTGCATGCTTGACCTGGATGTTTGCGAACCACCGGATTGAAAGTGCGATGCAATATGTTTTGGTTCTTCTGACCGGACTTCTGTTTCTGTTTGGGGAATGGCGAAGCGGCCGGATCTATTATCACAAGAAAAGAAACAAAGAACTGAATAAAATGAGAGCCTCCGATCTGTAATACGGACTTTCACCACATGGAGGACGCCCGTGCCGGGCATGCCCAAATTGAAAGCTGCCTCGTTCCGGGCAGCCCCAGACTGTCGACTGCCCGGTCGGCAGTCTTTTTATTTTGGACAAACAATCCAGCGCTCAAGGCATCAAGCACAAAAAACCCCGGAACTTCTGGCACCTCGGCATAAAATTCAGAAATAAAACGCAAATGAAATGACATTGCCAGTAAGATTAAATAACAAAAATCATGCCCTTCCTGGAAAAGGGGGCGGGATGAGGGTGCGTTTTTTTTCGGCGCTGGTGCTATGCATGGTGATGTTGGCGTCCTGTTCGAAACCTTCGTCCGTTCCGGCGGATGAACCGGGCGCAGCGGCGGGAACAAAAGGAACGACGGACGGAGCCGGCGACAAACCGCGGGTCGCCTTCGTCTACATCGGGGTCCCCGGAGACGGCGGATGGACGTACCAGCACGATTTGGCCCGGCAGGCGGTCGAAGAAACGTTCGGCATCCGGGCGACCGTCATGGAAAACGTCCCCGACAATGCGGACGCGGAGCGGGTGTTTACGGAACTCGCCATGAACCATGACATTATTTTCGGCACAAGCTTCGGTTATATGGACGCGATGTACAATGTAGCCCGAAAGTTTCCCGACGTCGTGTTTTTGCACAGCACGGGTTACAAAGTTGAGTCCGTATAATTGTGTAAAAATGCTATACTCCCAAAAATAAGGGGAGCCATATTCAAATCCCTCAGTTAGAATGGTGGTGTCGAAACAACATTCTTCAGGAGGAGATCGAATATGGCTCAA
>LZRT01000052.1 GCA_002159075.1 Bacillus thermozeamaize | reverse complement strand
ATTGCCGGTTTACCGGCAACCCTTGACAGGAGGGGAGACGTTTCGGACAATCTCGTATACCCGGTCAGGCACCTTCCCTGACATTTTCATAGAACGATAAACCTGACATTTTCTCAGACGCTTGACACTACCCTTCCCTATACTTCCACACCTACTTTTTCGCCGGACGCCGTCTGTTCGCCAGCCTCGTTCGCCGGCTGGCCAGCGGAGGCACCCGCTGCATCCGACCCCTCTGTCGCCGCTTCTGCCCGCGGCTGCACCTTGATATTGCGGTAACGGGCCATTCCTGTGCCGGCCGGGATCAGCTTGCCGATGATCACGTTTTCTTTCAGGCCGAGCAGCCGATCCACCTTGCCCTTGATGGCCGCTTCTGTCAGCACGCGCGTCGTTTCCTGGAACGAGGCGGCCGAAAGGAACGAGTCGGTTTCGAGCGAAGCTTTCGTGATCCCGAGCAGCACCGGTCGTCCCACGGCTGGCTCCTTGCCCGAGCGGAAAGCCTCACGGTTGGCGTTCTCAAACGCGCTCAACTCGACAATCGAACCCGGCAGCAGGTTGGTGTCGCCAGCATGGATGATCCGCACCTTGCGCAGCATCTGCCGGATCATCACTTCGATGTGCTTGTCGTTGATCTCCACGCCTTGCAGGCGGTAGACCCGCTGCACCTCTTTCAGAAGGTACTGCTCGACCGCCAGGACGCCGTTGATCTTGAGGATTTCTTTCGGATCCACGGAACCTTCGGTCAATTCTTGTCCCGGCGACACCTGTTGCCCGACACTCACCCTGAGCCGCGAACCGTAAGAGACCGTGTAAACCTTGGTCTCTGTCTCCCCGGCCACTTCGATCTCGCGGCCGTCCCGCACTTCCCGGATATCCCGGACCACACCCCCGATTTCGGTGATGGTGGCCTGACCCTTCGGATTGCGCGCCTCAAACAGTTCCTGGATACGCGGCAAACCCTGGGTAATGTCGTCACCGGCCACGCCTCCGCTGTGGAAGGTCCGCATGGTCAGCTGCGTCCCTGGTTCACCGATCGACTGGGCGGCAATGATTCCGACCGCCTCCCCAATCTCTACCTGTGTGCCGGTCGCCAGGTTGCGCCCGTAACAAAGCTTGCACACCCCATGATGGCTGCGGCAGGTGAGCACGGAACGGATGTAGACCTTCTCGATGCCGAGATTGACGATCTGTTCGGCCAACTCTTCGGTGATCATCTGGTTCCGCTTGACCAGCACTTCACCTGTCTGCGGATGGCGGATGGTCTGGAAACTGTTTCTGCCGACAATCCGGTCGTACAGGCTTTCGATCAACTCGCTGCCCTCCCAGATGGCAGAAACCCACAGCCCGCGATCGGTGCCGCAGTCCTCTTCCCGCACGATCACATCTTGCGCCACGTCCACCAGACGGCGCGTCAGGTAACCGGAATCGGCCGTCCGCAGCGCCGTATCAGCCAGTCCCTTGCGCGCCCCGTGCGTGGAGATGAAGTACTCCAGCACGGTCAGCCCTTCGCGGAAGTTGGACTTAATCGGCATCTCGATGATGCGGCCGGACGGGTTGGCCATGAGTCCGCGCATGCCGGCCAGCTGGGCGATCTGCGAAACGCTTCCCCGTGCGCCGGAGTGGGCCATCATATAGATGGAGTTCTCTTTGCCGAGCGACTCCATGAGCGATTCGGTCAAATCATCCTTGGCCTTGCTCCAGATGGAGATCACCCGGTTGTACCGTTCCTCCTCGGTGATCAAACCGCGGCGGTACTGACGGAGAACTTTCTCCACTTCCTTTTCCGCATTGGCCAGAATCTCTTTCTTGCTCTCCGGAACGATGATGTCGGATACCGCGATCGTCAGGCCAGCCTTGGTCGAATAGCGGAAGCCCAGTTCCTTGATGCGATCCAGGATGATCGCTGTCCGGGTCGTGCCGAAGCGGCGGAAGCATTCCCCGATAATGGTCCCGAGAAATCCCTTTTTCACCGCTTCCACGTCCGGCAGTTGCTTAACGTATTCGCGCACATCGGTGCCTTTTTCGTAAATGAAGTAGACCTCCGGAACGCCTTTAGTCAGGTTTTCCTTGGTCGGGGTGTTGATGTACGGCATCTCAGCCGGAAAGATTTCGTTGAAGATGAGCTTTCCGACCGTCGTCACCATCAGCGCCCGCTGCTGTTGTTCCGTGAAGGTGGTCTTGCCGAGGCTTTTCACCGGCAGGACAATCCGGGCATGCAGGCTGATCAACCCGTTCTCGTATGCCGCCATCGCCTCTGCCGGATCGGCAAAAACCTTCCCCTCACCAAGCACCCCTTCTTTCTCCAAGGTCAGGTAGTAGCAGCCCAGCACCATGTCCTGCGAAGGAGTGACCACCGGCTTGCCGTCCTTCGGGTTGAGAATGTTGTGGGCAGCCAGCATCAGCAGGCGGGCTTCCGCTTGGGCTTCCGCCGACAGCGGGACGTGAATGGCCATCTGGTCTCCGTCAAAGTCGGCGTTATAGGCCGTACAGACGAGCGGATGGAGGCGGATCGCCCGCCCTTCCACCAGCACCGGTTCAAAGGCCTGGATGCCCAAGCGGTGCAGGGTGGGCGCGCGGTTCAAGAGCACCGGATGTTCGCGGATCACCTCTTCCAGAACATCCCAGACCTCCGGATGGACGCGTTCCACTTTCCGTTTGGCCGATTTGATGTTGTGGGCAAGCCCTTTCTTCACCAATTCCTTCATTACGAAGGGCTTGAACAACTCCAGCGCCATCTCTTTCGGCACGCCGCACTGGTACATCTTGAGCGACGGCCCGACCACGATCACCGAACGCCCAGAGTAGTCCACCCGCTTTCCGAGCAAGTTTTGCCGGAAACGCCCCTGCTTTCCTTTCAGCATGTGGCTGAGCGACTTCAACGGCCGGTTGCCAGGGCCGCTGACCGGCCGGCCGCGCCGTCCGTTGTCAATCAGGGCGTCGACGGCTTCCTGGAGCATCCGTTTTTCATTCTGCACGATGATGTCCGGTGCGCCCAGCTCCAGGAGGCGCTTGAGACGGTTGTTGCGGTTGATCACGCGCCGGTACAGGTCATTGAGGTCAGAGGTGGCAAAGCGCCCTCCGTCCAGTTGCACCATGGGCCGCAAGTCCGGCGGGATCACGGGCAACACGTCCAAAATCATCCAGGCCGGATCGTTCCCGGAGTTGCGAAACGCTTCCAGCACTTCCAGGCGTTTAATGGCCCGGTTGCGACGTTGGCCCTGGGCCGTCTTCAGTTCTTCCTTGAGCATCTCCACTTCTTTGTCCAGGTCGATATCCTGAAGCAGCTTTTTCAAGGCTTCCGCGCCCATCCCAGCCTGGAAGGCATTGCCGTACTTTTCCCGGTAGTTGCGGTACTCCTTTTCCGTCAACAGCTGCTTCTTCTCAAGCGGCGTCTCCCCCGGATCGGTGACGACATAAGAGGCAAAATAAATCACTTCTTCCAGCGCCCGCGGCGACATGTCCAGAACCAGGCCCATCCGGCTGGGAATGCCCTTGAAATACCAGATGTGGGAAACCGGAGCCGCCAGTTCAATGTGGCCCATCCGCTCCCGGCGCACCTTCGCCCGCGTCACTTCCACGCCACAACGGTCGCAGATCACGCCCTTATAGCGGATCCGCTTGTATTTTCCGCAGTGACACTCCCAATCCTTCGTCGGTCCAAAGATTTTTTCGCAAAACAGACCTTCTTTTTCGGGCTTCAGCGTCCGGTAGTTGATCGTCTCTGGCTTTTTCACCTCGCCGTAGGACCAGGATCGGATTTTTTCCGGTGAAGCGAGACCGATCTTCATGTATTCAAAATGATTCACGTCAAACACAGGGCCAGCCCTCCCTTTGGTGTTCGTCATGCCTTTGGCTGCGGTGGCAACATGCGATCACGATCCCTTTTCACGAACCGGCTCCAATCTCACTTCCTGTTGCTTGACATCCTCATCCTCATCGTCCCACTCTTTGATCTCGATCTCCTGCTCATCGTCCGATAGGATTTTGACATCCATCCCCAGACTCTGCAGTTCCTTGATCAGCACCTTGAATGACTCCGGAATCCCCGGTTCTGGGATATTTTCTCCTTTGACGATGCTTTCGTAGGTTTTCACCCGGCCTACCACGTCGTCTGACTTGACGGTCAGGATTTCCTGCAAGGTGTAGGCCGCGCCATAGGCCTCCAAAGCCCAGACCTCCATCTCTCCAAACCGCTGTCCGCCAAATTGGGCCTTTCCGCCCAGCGGTTGCTGGGTGACGAGGGAGTAAGGGCCGGTGGAACGCGCGTGAATCTTGTCGTCCACCAGGTGATGCAGTTTCAGCATGTACACATAGCCCACCGTAACTGGCTGGTCAAACGGTTCGCCCGTCCTCCCGTCATAGAGGATGGTTTTGCCGTCACGGCTGAAGCCCGCCTCCTCCAGCGCATCCCAAACGTCGTTTTCATTGGCGCCGTCAAACACCGGCGTGGCGATGTGAATACCCAACGCCTTGGCCGCCATGCCCAGGTGCGTCTCCAACACCTGGCCAATGTTCATCCGGGACGGGACACCCAGGGGGTTGAGCACGATCTCAACGGGTGTGCCATCCGGCAGGAAAGGCATGTCTTCCACCGGCAGGATGCGGGAGATGACCCCTTTGTTCCCGTGCCGCCCAGCCATTTTGTCCCCTTGGGAGATCTTGCGCTTCTGCGCGACGTAAACGCGCACCAGCTGGTTGACGCCAGGCGGCAGCTCATCGCCGTTCTCGCGCGAAAAGACGCGGGCATCCACGACAATACCCGAACCGCCGTGCGGGGCCCGCAAGGAGGTGTCCCGGACTTCCCGCGCTTTTTCGCCGAAAATCGCGTGCAGCAGGCGTTCTTCGGCGGTCAGCTCGGTCATCCCCTTTGGCGTCACCTTGCCGACCAGGATGTCGCCATCACGCACCTCCGCACCGACGCGGATAATTCCGCGTTCATCCAGATTCTTCAACGCATCCTCCCCGACGTTGGGGATGTCGCGCGTGATCTCCTCCGGTCCCAGCTTCGTGTCGCGCGCCTCGATCTCATATTCCTCAATGTGGATCGAGGTATAAATATCCTCCTGAACCAGCTTCTCACTCAGCAAGATGGCGTCTTCGTAGTTGTACCCTTCCCAGGTCATAAACGCCACCAGCACGTTGCGGCCCAGCGCCAGTTCGCCCTGGTCCGTGGAAGGGCCGTCCGCCAGGACATCGCCTTTTTTGACGCGATCCCCTTTTTTGACGATCGGATGCTGGTTGATGCACGTCCCCTGGTTGGAACGCTCAAACTTGTGCAACCGGTACTTGATCAGGTCTCCCTTCACCAGGCGGCCGTCCACCTCTTCCTCCTGGCGTACCCAGATCTCGTTGGCCGTCACCCGTTCCACGACCCCGTCGGTCTTGGAGATGACGCAGACGCCCGAGTCAATCGCCGCGCGGTACTCCATGCCGGTGCCGATCAACGGCGCTTCAGGGCGCAACAGCGGCACAGCCTGACGCTGCATGTTGGCCCCCATCAGGGCGCGGTTGGCGTCGTCGTTTTCCAGGAAAGGAATCAGCGCGGTGGCGACAGAGACCACCTGTTTCGGCGACACATCCATGAAATCGATGCGATCACGGGGAACCTTGAGGATCTCTTCTTTCCGGTAGCGGGCGGTCACCATCTCTTCCTTGAACGTGCCGTCTTCATTGAGCGGCTCGTTGGCCTGCGCGATGATATAGTTGTCTTCTTCATCCGCCGTCATGTAGACGATCTCGTCGGTCACCCTGCCCGTTTCCGGATCCACCCGCCGGTAGGGGGTTTCGATAAACCCGTATTCATTCACCCGCGCATAGGTGGAAAGGGAGTTGATCAGCCCGATGTTCGGCCCTTCCGGCGTTTCAATCGGACACATCCGGCCGTAATGGGAATAGTGCACATCGCGCACCTCAAATCCCGCCCGCTCCCGCGTCAACCCGCCGGGGCCCAGTGCGCTCAGGCGCCGCTTGTGGGTCAATTCGGCTAGCGGGTTGGTCTGATCCATGAACTGGGAAAGTTGGCTGGAACCGAAAAACTCCTTGATGGCTGCAATCACCGGCCGGATATTGATCAGGGCTTGCGGGGTCACGGCCTGGAGATCCTGAATGGACATCCGCTCACGGACCACCCGCTCCATCCGCGAAAGACCGATCCGAAACTGGTTTTGCAACAGTTCGCCGACACAGCGCAACCGCCGGTTGCCCAGGTGATCGATGTCATCCACATCGCCCACCCCGTGCAGCAGATTGAGGAAATAGTTAATCGAAGCGATGATATCGGCCGGCGTAATATGCTTGACATTTTTGTCAATGTTGCCGTTGCCGATGACCTTGATCACTTTGCCTTCCTCATCCGGGGCGTAAATATGGATCACCTGCAGCTTGATCGGCTCGTCTCCCAGGACACCGCCATAAGGGGTATAGGTCACTTCGCCCAATCCCTTGTCCAGGTACGGCAAAATCCGATCCAGCAGCCTTCTTTCCAGAACCTGGCCCTCTTCGGCCAGCACTTCGCCCGTCTCCGGATCGACCAGCTTTTCCGCCAACCGTTGGTTGAAGAGGCGGTTTTTCAGGTGCAGCTTTTTGTTGATCTTATACCGTCCAACGTTGGCCAAGTCATACCGTTTCGGATCGAAAAAGCGGGAGATCAGCAAATTTTTGGCATTCTCCAGGGTGGGAGGCTCGCCTGGGCGCAGTCGCTCGTAGATCTCGATCAGCGCCTTTTCAGCCGAATCCGTGTTATCCTTGTCCAGGGTGTTTTTCAGGTACTCGTCCTCGCCGAGCAAATTCAAAATTTCCGCATCGGTACCAAATCCCAGAGCACGCAACAACACCGTTACCGGTATCTTCCGCGTTCGATCGATCCGGACATACAGAATGTCCTTGGCATCCGTTTCCAGTTCCAACCATGCGCCACGATTCGGAATCACCGTGGCCGTATAGGTCAACTTGCCGTTTTTATCCACTTTCTGATTAAAATAGACAGAGGGCGAACGGACCAACTGGCTGACGATGACGCGCTCCGCCCCATTGATGATGAAGGTACCGGTTTCCGTCATGAGCGGAAAGTCGCCCATGAACACTTCCTGTTCCTTGACCTCGCCCGTCTCCTTGTTGATCAGCCGCACTTTGACGCGCAGCGGCGCGGCATAGTTCGCATCCCGTTCCTTGCATTCATCCACCGAATATTTTGGCTCACCGAGCGAATAATCCACAAATTCCAGCGCCAGGTTGCCAGAAAAATCTTCAATGGGGGAAATGTCCCGAAATACTTCTCTCAATCCCTCGTCCAGAAACCACTGATAGGATTTGAGTTGAATCTCGATCAGGTTGGGTAGCTCCATCACCTCGCTGATCCGGGCGTAACTCCGTCGTTTCCGTCTGCCCAGTTGAACCTCTTTTCCCGCCAAATCTCTCACCCCTCAGCCCGTTATGTATTCCTTGAGCCAACCTTGGCTACAACCAAGAAAAGCGAACTTGCCCACGTTTTTCCAAAAGAACACCACCTAGAAATTTTTTCCAAATACTCCCCAAATTATTCATTTCCAGGTGGACAGACCACTTTTGCACTGGGAAGCACGCTTTCTGGAGCACACGTGTTATGGCTATTTAAGCTTTCAAACGGCAACGAATGGGTGGCTGGTACTCACGGATGTATGCATTATGCTATTTTATCATTTGTGAATATGAAGGTCAAACTTTTTTGCACCGGAACACGTGATACCCTTTCCGTCTGGCCACTTGTTCCACTGCCTCCGAACCGAACACATGCTGAAGATGGCTTTCTGTAGATGGAGCGCCCTGCTTCTTTTGAATGACAATCCACAGTTGTCCCCCCGGCACCAGGTGTCGCCAGGACGCTTCATACAGCTGGAAAACCAGTTGCTTTCCGGCGCGAACCGGCGGGTTCATGTAAATGGCATCAAAAGTGAGCCCACGAACGGCGGAAAAGCCATCCCCGTGCCTCACCTCTGCATTGGCAAGCCGGTGACGCCGGATGTTTTCCTGGGCCAACTGGACAGCACGCCGGTTAATGTCGACCATCACCACACGGCTGGATGGCGAAAGGCGTGCCGCGACAATCCCGATGACCCCATAACCGCAACCCATATCCAGGAGCGTCCCGTGTTCAGGGATCTCCATCACCTCTATCAGCAACGCGGTTCCCTGATCCACCTGGCGGCGCGAAAAAACACCGGTATCCGTCAGGAACCGATACCGTTCACCGCGCAATGTCGCCGTGATCTCCGTGAGCTGAGACGGCGTTTGCGGCTGCTCGGTATAGTAATGTTCATGCATGGGCACGCTCACCCTCGTTTTCCACCTGATAAAACAACCCGCAGGCAGTTCGCCTTGCGGGTTCCCCAGGTATTTTCCTTTTTTCGTCTTACTTCACTTCAACCGTAGCGCCGACTTCTTCCAGCTTGCTCTTGATCTGCTCAGCCTCTTCCTTGGACACTTTTTCCTTGATGGGTTTTGGCGCCTCATCCACAAGCGCCTTGGCTTCCTTCAGCCCGAGGCCGGTGATCTCACGGACGACCTTGATCACGTTGATCTTGGAAGCGCCTGCGTTGGCCAAAATCACGTCAAACTCGGTCTGCTCCGCCGCCGCTTCGGCTCCCGGCGCCGCTCCACCAACCACGGCCACAGGCGCCGCGGCAGTGACGCCAAATTCTTCTTCAATGGCCTTGACCAACTCATTGAGTTCCAGTACGGTCATCCCTTTAATGGCTTCGATGATTTCCTCTTTCGTCATGTTACTCCTCCTCACTTATGTCGTATTGATGATCAGCTTGAACGTCAGGCGATCAAGCCTCTTGTGGTTCCTGCTTTTCGGCAACCGCCTTGACTGCCAGCGCAAAATTGCGAATCGGCGCCTGCAGCACGCTGAGCAGCATGGAAAGCAATCCTTCGCGGGATGGGAGGTCGGCCAGCGCCTTGATTTCATCCAGGCTGACCACTTTCCCCTCGACGAGCCCGCCTTTAATCTCCAGTTCTTCGTGTTCCTTGGCAAACTTGGTCAGGATCTTGGCCGGCGCGACGACATCCTCCCGGCTGAAAGCGATGGCTGTCGGTCCAACCAAATACTGTTCCAGCCCTTCGATCTCGGCCGCCGCAGCCGCCCTGCGGGTCAAGGTGTTTTTCACGACTTTGAATTCTACACCTGCTTCCCGCAACTGCTTCCGCAGTTCTGTCATCTCGGCCACGGTCAGCCCACGGTAATCTGCCAGCAGGACGCAACTGTTGTTTTTCAACTGCTCCGTCAGGGCTTCGACCAATTTGACCTTTTCTTCTCTTGCGCCCATCTCATCCACCTCCTGTCGCCAACTGGCTTACCCTCAATAAAAAAGCGCCCTCGACCTGCCGAGAGCGCGGAAAAACACCGGAACAATGACGGCATGAAGCTTGGCCAGCTCCATCATCGCTCCGCTTGCGTTTCGCGCTTCCCTCGGCAGGATATTAAGTGGCCACCGCCACACCTGCTGTCAACGGAAAGCCTTATTCACTTAAGCTGGCAAATGAAAAGGCTCGTGAGCTTAAGAGGCTCGCGTCAACTTGGCGAGGGCGACACGTACTCCCGGGCCCATCGTGGAACAAAGCGTCACGTTCCGGATATACTGGCCCTTTGCCGCTGCCGGCTTGGCCTTCTGCAAGGCCTCGATCAGAGCATAAAAATTCTCCAGCAGCTTCTCATCGTCAAAAGAAATCTTGCCGATCGGCGCGTGTACGTTCCCCGCTTTATCCACACGGTATTCAATCTTACCAGCCTTGATTTCCTGTACCGCCTTTGCCACGTCAAAGGTCACGGTTCCCGTTTTGGGGTTGGGCATCAAGCCTTTCGGACCGAGGATCCGGCCCAATTGGCCCACCGAACCCATCATATCCGGCGTGGCGACAGCCACGTCAAATTCCAGCCAGCCCTGCTTGATCCGCTGCACCAAGTCGTCGTCACCGACCACATCGGCACCTGCGGCTTCCGCCTCCTTGGCCTTTTCTCCCTTGGCAAACACGAGCACACGCTTGGTCTTTCCTGTCCCATGAGGAAGCACCACCGCGCCGCGCACTTGCTGATCCGCCTTTCTGGGATCCACGCCCAGCCGGACCGCCACTTCCACCGTCTCGTCAAACTTGGCTTTGGCCATTTGCTTGACCAGCTGGATGGCCTCTTGCGGCGTATACGCTTCCTGACGATCCACCAGTTTTACAGCTTCTTGATAACGTTTGCCCTTCTTGGACAAGATGATTCCTCCTCACATTGTGGTCATCGCGGTTTCCCTGCCACATCGGCGCACAGCGGGCGGACAGCCAGGCTCCGGCCGAGCCCCGGCTTAATCCACAATCTCGATGCCCATGCTGCGCGCTGTCCCTTCCACCATCCGCATCGCCGCTTCCACCGTCGAAGCGTTGAGATCGGGCATCTTCAGCTCGGCAATTTCCCGAACCTTCTCCCGCTTGATGGTGGCCACTTTGGTCTTGTTCGGCTCGCTTGAGCCGGATTCAATCCCGGCCGCTTTCTTGAGCAGCACGGCTGCAGGAGGCGTTTTCGTGATGAAGGTAAAGGACCGGTCTTCAAAGACGGAGATCTCAACCGGAATGATCAACCCCGCCTTGTCTGCCGTCTTTTCATTGAACTCCTTGCAAAAGGCCATGATATTGACACCCGCCTGCCCCAAAGCCGGACCGACAGGAGGTGCAGGGTTCGCCTTGCCGGCGGGTATTTGCAGTTTCACGATCTTGATCACTTTTTTCGCCATGATCCTCACCCCCTTCAATCTCGCCACGCATCATCCCCATCACGAAAGAGACTCCCGAAAAAGGAGCGGCCGCATGTCAATCGATCTTTTCCACCTGATCAAAATTCAGTTCCACAGGCGTCTCACGACCGAACATGTTGATCATCACACGCAGCTTGTTTTTATCCAGCAATATCTCGTCGATTGTACCGACAAAATTGGCGAAAGGCCCTTCCACCACTCTGACGGGCTCCTTCACTTGAAAATCAGCCACAGGCTGGCTAACCGCCTCACCCATTTGACGCAAGATGGCACGCACTTCATGCTCTTTTAGCGGCGTCGGTTTTGAGCCAGCACCTGTCGAACCGACAAATCCAGTCACACCCGGCGTGTTCCGCACAAGGTACCAGGAATCATCGGTCATGATCATTTCAACCAGCACGTAGCCAGGAAAGACGCGTTTCTGCACCGTCTTCCGCTTGCCGTCTTTCAGCTCCACCGTTTCTTCGGTAGGCACGATGACGCGGAAGATCTTGTCGCCCATCCCCATCGACTCAACGCGCTTTTCAAGGTTGGTCTTCACCTTATTCTCATGACCGGAGTAAGTATGAATGACGTACCATCGCTTTTCCATGCCCGAGGACCCGATGCGTCCTTCCCTCCTCAATGGCCGTTCGCCCAAGATGACCTGTGGCTTATTTCAAAATCCAGTCCAGCAAAAAGCTCAACCCGAGATCGATGAGCCCGAAAAAGATGGCCATGAGCAAAACCGTGACCAGGACAATCGCCGTATAGTTTCTCAGCTCCTTGCGATTGGGCCAGCGAACTTTTTTCAGCTCAGACCAGCTTTCCTTGAAATAGCGACCCGTGGAAACAAACCCTCGCTTGACGCCTGTACCCAACCGCGCGATGAAGCTCACACCGGCCACCCCCATTACTTCGTCTCGCGATGCAGCGTATGATGATTGCATGTCCTGCAGTATTTTTTCAGTTCCAGGCGGTCAGGATGCGTACGCTTGTTTTTGGTCGTCGTGTAGTTGCGCTGTTGGCACTCCGTACAAGCCATCGTCACAATGACCCTCACTCCATCCACCTCCAACCCCAAAACGGAAAATCTGGCGAAAAGCGGCTGAACAAGCCATTATATCAACGACAAGCGCCGTTTCTGATAAAAAATCGTACACTCAAAAGAATTTATCACATGAGCAAAAAGATGTCAACTTTCCCCCGTGGTTCGCATGAGCCAAGCCAATGCGGGCCGTTTTTGCGTTCCATCGCCTCCCTGTCAGCGGCGGATCGTTTCAACGGCATCCTGTCGTTGCGCAGGATAAATGACCGACAGGGCGCTGTCGTCCAGCTCTTGCGGCGTGCCGTCGTAGACCACCTTGCCGCCGGCCAGGCCAATAATCCGGCTCGCGTACTGCTTGGCCACGGCCACGCTATGGAGATTTAACACCATCGTAATCCCTTCCTGCTGATTGATGCTTTTCAGCAGTTCCATCACGGCCGTCGCCGTCGCCGGATCGAGGCTGGAAATCGGCTCATCGCCGAGTATCAGCGCCGGCCTTTGCGCCAGCGCGCGGGCAATCGCCACACGTTGCCGCTGCCCGCCGCTCAGCCGGTCCGCCCTGACCCGGTGCAAATCCGCCATGCCGACACGCTCCAGCGCCTGCATCGCCATGCGTTTGTCTTCCTCGCGGAATCGCTGCAGCAATACGCGCCATAAAGGCGTCACACCGAACCGGCCGACCAGCACATTCTGGAAAACGGACAGGCGATCAATCAAATGGAAGTTTTGAAAGATCATGCCAATCTGACGCCGATATGCGCGCAGCCCGTCCCCTTTTTTGCGCAGGACGTTTTCCCCTTGCCAAAGGATGGCGCCGCCTGTCGGCTCGATCAGGCGGTTGATGCAACGGATCAGCGTCGATTTTCCTGCTCCGCTCAAGCCCAGAATCGCGATAAATTCTCCCTTCTCAACGGTCAAATGGACGCCATCCAAGGCGGGCCGGCCACGCCCCGGATATTGTTTGACCAGATCGCGTATTTCCAACACTTGGATCACCTTTTGTTAGATCACCTTTGATCGAAGATAAGCCCCGAGATAATCGACGATCACGACCAAGCCCATGATCACGAGGACTTCAACAGCGACACGCGTGTAGTTTTGCAGATTGAAATCGATAAACAGCTGGGCGCCAATCCCTCCGGCACCGATGAATCCCAAGATGAGCGACGTTCTGACCCCCACTTCCAGCCGGTAAAAATAGTGCGACAAGATGTTTGGCCCTATTTGCGGAATGATCCCAAACAGTATCACCAGCACCTTTCTCGCGCCGACAGAGGCCACGGCTTCCTGCGGGCCGCGCTCGGCGGCCTCCACCAATTCCGACAGCAGTTTCCCAAGCACGCCGAGGTTGTGCAAAAAGATGGCCAAAACGCCGCCAAACGGCCCCAGCCCGATGGTGGGAACGAAAAGCAGCGCCCAAACGATTTCGGGAACCGAACGGGCAAAGCTCAGCAACGTTCTGACCAAGTGATAGACGGCCGGGTGCGGCGCTGTGTTCCATGCCGCCAAAAAGGCAATCGGCAGCGCGGCAACCAAGGCCCAAAACGTGCCAGTAATGGCGATCTGCAGAGTAATGATTGCCTGATGCAAGGCTTTCGGCAAAACAGACCAGTCGGGGGGAAACCACCGGGTCGCAACAAACTGCGCCGTCGCGCCAATATCGGCAAACTTCCGCACGTCACTTTCCGTGCCCATCGCGCTCCAGAACAAGATGCCCAAGACGGCAAGCCCGATCAACCACCGACGCATTCGCAACCGTGCCCCATTGTCCATCGTTCTCCCCGCTTCTGTGCGTGATATGCCGTCACTTGATGCGACCGTCCTTCATGGCCGCCTGGCGAATCGCCTCATAGTCCTGATCGCTGGCCTCCACAAAACCGTCTGCGGCAAAGGCTTTGAGAATCGCCTCATCTTTGATCGACATAAAGGCCGCCTGAAGTTTGGCAACCGTCGCCTCATCCGTCCCCTTTTTCACGGCAAACGGATATTGGAAGAGCTTTTCCGATTGCCAAATCACTTTATAATCGCTTTCCTTCACTTTGCCGTCCTTGATCATCTGTTGAAAATAGGCGCTGTCAATCGCCCCGACATCCACCTGCTTGCTGGCGACCGAGAGCGCCGTCACGTTGTGGGCGCCGGTGAAAATGACCTTTTTGAACTTGTGGTCATCGGGACTGTTGTAAACCCCCAGTTCTTTCAATTGGATGCTGGGCACCAATGACCCGGACGTGGAATTGGGGTCGCCAAAAGCGAACGTGATCTGAGACGCATGAGCCACCACGTCCTCGATGCTGTCGTATGGCGAATCCGCCGGAGCGATCAGGAGGGAATGATAATATGGTTTGCCATCAAAGGTTTTGGCGACAATCGCCTGCACACCGCTTTCGTGATTGGCCAGCACGTAGGTTAACGGTCCGAGGTAAGCCATGTCCAGCTTACCATAATTCAATGCCTCGACCACGCCGTTGTAATTGGGATAGGTGGCCGCTTTGACTTCACGCCCCAGCTTTTCCGAAAGGTAATGCTCGAGCTTGCGCAGCGTCTCCTCTGGGATGTCCGTTTCAGCTGGAATGATCCCGAACGTAAACACGCCTTTTGCGGCAGAAGCCGGTTCTTTTTGACCCGCGTCCGGTTGTCCGCCGGAACCGCAGGCCGGCAAAAGAAAAACCAATGCCGTGACGAACGCCAGACAGGCGAAAAAACGAATCTTTTTTTTCATCCGCTATCCCCCTAGTATGTATAACACTTTATAATCATGTAAATCAGTTTTTGTAATTATAACACCAACCCCGCCAAAACATGAAATGGAGCCTTCACCCAGCAAAAAAGCCTGTTCCGAACGCTTGGATGTTCGGAACAGGCTTCAGCCCATTTCCCGTTCTTGCATGGTTTTCTCTTCCAGATATTTCTCCAGTTTTCGCTTTACCCGTTGCAGGGCATTGTCGATCGACTTGACGTGCCGCTTCAGATCCTTCGCAATCTCCTGGTAGGAGCGGCCATCCAGGTAAAGCATCAGCACTTCCCGTTCCAGTTCGCTGAGAAGCCGGCTGATTTTCGTCTCAATCGCCGTATACTCCTCCTGATGGATGATCAACTGCTCGGGATCCGTCACTTTGTGCCCGCCGATCACATCCATCAGCGTGCGTTCCGACTCTTCCTCGTACATGGGCTTGTCCAACGAAATGTAAGAGTTCAAGGGGATGTGCTTCTGCCGGGTGGCGGTCTTGATCGCCGTGATGATCTGGCGAGTGATGCACAACTCGGCAAACGCCCGGAAGGAGGTGAGCTTGTCCTCGCGATAATCGCGAATCGACTTGTAGAGGCCAATCATCCCCTCCTGGATGATATCTTCCTTGTCCGCACCAATGAGGAAGTAGGCTTTGGCCTTGGAGCGGACAAAATATTTGTACTTGTTGATCAAGTACTCCAACGCGCTGTCATCGCCTTGACGGGCCAGTTCCACCACTTCTTCGTCCGTCATCGATTCATACGCGATGGCTGCAGGTTGTTCGGCCCACTGTACACTGGGAGTCAATCCAATCTCCTCCGAACCGTTCCGATTGGTAAAGATGATTATACTCCAAAAGGCGCAGAAACTCAACACACAAATGCTGCCTCATTTGCCCCGCCGCCACTTCTCGAACAGCTCCCCCATCTCTTTCGGCAAACGCTGTCCGATGGTTGCGGGTTTGTTCTGCAGATTGGCCAGCTCCTGCCGCATCCGCTGCCTGGTGGCTTGCAGATCGTGGTACAATTCGCGCGCCGAGATGCGAAGCGCTCCCTGCGCAAACGTCACGCGCTGCTCGGTGTAATCCGACGTGGCCACATAAATGTGGCGATCCGGCCGGACCAGTGAGCGGACCAGCCGCTCAATCCGCCGATCGGCGCTCTCGTCCTGATCGGTATAGACAATCTCCACCTCGCCCAGCACTTCCATCGTTCCAGGCCCCTCTTTCTGGTGCGCATCGAAGACCAGAATGACGCGCCTGGCACGATAGGCCTGATAATCAGACAGTTCCTCAACCAGCCGGCTCCTGGCTTCTTCCAGCGATTCCTCCTTCAGCCTGCTTAGATGCGGCCAAGCATGTATGCAATTGTACCCATCCACAATCAGTATTTCTTCCATACGCGCTCTTCATCTCTCTGCATTTCGCTGTTTGGATTCTTTCGTCTCTCCCTCTCTTTCAGCCCTTCTGACCGCCGACTCCCTTCGCCAGGTGCCGCTGGCGAAACACTTCGTACATCAGGACCGCAGCGGCAACAGAGGCGTTTAACGAATTGACGTGCCCGACCATCGGCAAGCGGACGAGAAAATCCGCCTTTTCCCTCGCCAGGCGGGAAAGCCCTTTTCCCTCGCCGCCAATCATCAGCGCGATCGGCATATCGTATGCGGCCTCCGTGTACACTTGCCCGGCCGCGGGGTCGGTTCCGATCACCCAAATGCCGTCCTGCTGCAGCCTTTCGATACAGCGCGCCACGTTATTCACGCGCACGACAGGCACATACTCCACGGCACCGGTGGAGACCTTGGCCACTGTCTGTGTGAGACCGACCGATCGGCGTTTCGGGATGATCACGCCGTCAATCCCCACCGCGTCGCCGGTCCGGAGAATGGAGCCCAAATTATGCGGATCTTCGATCCCGTCCAGGAGGATGAGAAAAGGGGGGTTCTCCCGGCCCTGCAACTGTTGCAACAGATCTTCCAGCTCGAGATAGGTGTAAGGGCTCACCCGTGCCACAACCCCCTGGTGGTGGGGAGTGCCAAAAAGCTCATCCAGCTTGCGGCGGGGAACCGTCTGCAGGACGACGCCACGCTGCTGCGCCAGCCGGCGGATCTCCCGCACTCCGGTCTCCCGGATCCCCTCGGCAAAATAGATGGTGTCCACCGTCCGCCCGGAACGCAATGCCTCAAGGACGGGGTTACGGCCGCCAATATGTTCTGTCAGTTTTTCGTCCCTCCTTGATCATGCTTCACCGTTTCCTGCACCTGGCTTTTCCTGTACCAGCGGACCCCCTGCGGCGTATCCTCCACCACAATGCCCCGCGCCAGCAATTCAGCCCGGATCCGGTCACTCGTGGCCCAATCCTTTCTCGCCCGCGCCGCCTGCCGCTCCGCGATCAGGGCTTCAATCTCCCGGTCGCCACCGGCGGATGCCGACTCCAACGGGAAAATGCCCAGGATCTCATCCCAGCGGCTGAACAACTCCTTCCAGGCCAACAGGACAGGAGTTTCCACCGACCGTTGCTCCAAATACCGGTTCAACTCCTTGACCGCGTCAAAGACGACCGCCAACGCATCAGCCGTGTTAAAATCGTCGGACATCTCCCGGTCGAAACGCTCTTCCAGCTCCCGGATGACGGCGAAGTGGGGATGGCTTGCGTCATTTTGTCCGCCTGCCGCCGGCGCGGCTCCTTGCGAGAGCCTGAAATCCAGGTTGCGCAGCGTGGTCTGGATCCGCTCCCAACCGCCTTCCGCCTGCGCCAGCAAATCATCACTGTATTGCACCGGATTGCGATAGTAGGTGGAAAGCATCCAAAAACGGACCACCTCCGGCCGCACCCGCTGCAGCAGATCGCGGACGTCCAGCACATTCCCCAGTGACTTGGACATCTTTTGCTGCTCTACCGTCACATGGCCGGTATGCATCCAGTAACGGGCGAAGGGCTTCCCCGTCAGCGCCTCCGACTGGGCGATCTCATTTTCATGGTGAGGAAAGCGCAGGTCGCTGCCGCCGGCATGGATATCCAGCGTCTCCCCAAGATAGCGCATCGCCATGGTCGAACATTCGATATGCCAGCCCGGCCGCCCCGGACCCCAAGGGCTATCCCAGGCCACTTCACCCGGCCGGGCCTTTTTCCAAAGGGCAAAGTCGAGCGGGTTTTCCTTCTTCTCCCCAATCTCCACCCTGGCACCGGCCAGCAGATCATCGATCGACTGGTGGGAAAGTTTCCCGTAATCCGGAAACGCTCCCACACGGTAGTACACATCGCCATCCGCCTCGTAGGCCACACCGCGCGCCACCAGCTTCTCAATAAACCGGATGATCTCCTCCATGTGCTCGGTGACGCGGGGATGCACATCGGCGGGCCGGATCCCCAGGGCCTTCGTGTCCTGCTTGAACGCTTCGATATAATGATCCGCTACCTGCTGCACTGTCCAGCCCAGCTCCTGCGCCTTGCGGATCAGCTTGTCATCCACATCGGTGAAGTTTTCCACATAGGTCACGTCATATCCCTTCGCCGACAAATAACGGCGCACCACATCAAAGAAAAGAAAGGTCCGTGCATTGCCGATATGGATCGTGCTCCATACCGTCGGCCCACAGACATACATTCTCACTTTTCCAGGTTCCAGCGTCTGGAAAACCTCTTTCTGTCTCGTCAGCGTGTTGTAAATCCTAATTGACATTTCGTAAAGGATCTCCTTTCCGTTCCGCTGCCTCTTTCAGCTCCGCCAGCTCCTTCTTCAGTTGCTCGATCTCGTACTGCATCTTGCGGAGCGTGTCGGTCACCGGATCGGGCAGGTTGACGTGATCCAAATCGTTTTGGACACGCACCCCGTTTTGTCTCACCACCCGGCCGGGAATCCCCACCACTGTCGAATGGGGCGGCACCTCCTGCAGGACCACCGAACCGGCTCCAATCTTCGAGTAATCCCCGATTTTGAACGAACCCAGCACCTTGGCGCCCGTGGCGATCACCACATGATTGCCAATCGTCGGGTGACGTTTGCCCTTCTCCTTGCCTGTGCCTCCCAGTGTGACGCCCTGATAAAGGGTCACATTGTCCCCAATCTCGCACGTTTCACCTATGACCACACCCATGCCATGATCGATAAACAACTTCCGTCCAATCACCGCACCGGGATGGATCTCAATCCCTGTAAGAAAACGGGAAAATTGGGAAATTATCCTGGCCAGTGTACGAAACCCGCGTTTCCACAGCGCGTGTGCCAGGCGGTGAAACCAGATGGCGTGCAAGCCCGAATAGGTAAGCACCACTTCAAACACGTTACGCGCCGCTGGATCCCGTTCAAAAACCGCCTCAATATCCTCGCGCAAGGTTTTCCAAAAGGCCATGATCACTTCCCCCTTTCACAACTGAACCATGATCGCGGATGTATGATGATGACACATGTCCACATGAAGCAAAAAACGTCTCGACATGCTGTCAGAGACGTTTTTCCCGCGGTTCCACTCTGCTTAACCGGCCCCTCCGGGATCGGACAGGCACCGGTTCCCTCATTCCCGGATAACGGCTTTCCGTTCGGCCCTACTTTGGTTTCAGGCCGACAGCTCCAGGGTGCACTTCCAGATTGTCCCGCCAGGCTGCTTCCACCTGTTCAGCCCTCTCTGAAGACGGACGAACAACCTGTACTCTCCCTTTCCTCGCCTTTACATGATGTGTTTGTCGTCATCTTATTTTCCCGCATTGGCCGTTTGGCTGTCAAGTATTTGCTGCAAGCGCGCGGCCACCCGCTCCTTGCCGAGCAGCTGAATCGTCACCGGCAGGTCCGGACCTTGGGTCAGTCCCGTGACGGCCGCCCGGATCGGCATAAACAACTGCTTGCCTTTGAAGCCGGTCTCCTTTTGGACCTCTTTCAGCCACTGTTTGACGGTCTCGGCCTCCAGCCGGCTCGCCGCCTTCACCTTCTGCAAAAAGGCAGACAAAACCGCCGGCACCTGCTCTCCCTCCAGCACCTCCAGCGCCTCCGGCGTGTACTGGACCGTTTCCTCGAAAAACATCCCGCTCAGCGAAACAATTTCAGCCGCATAATGCATCTGCTCCTGGTAAAGGCCGACCAGTGCGCGAACCCACTGCTCCTGTTCCGGCGTGCGTTGCTTGGGCAGCCTTCCCGCCTTCTCGAGATGGGGCACCGCCAATGACACCACCCGCTCCAGGTCGGCCCGCTTGAGGTATTGGTTGTTCATCCAGGCCAGTTTCTGCGTGTCGAACACAGCCGGACTTTTGGAGACGCGGGAAAGGGAGAATTGGCGAATGAGTTCCTCTTTCGAGAAGATCTCCTCTTCCCCCTCCGGCGCCCAGCCCAGCAAGACCAGAAAATTTAGGATGGCTTCCGGCAGGTACCCCAGCTCCCGGTATTGCTCGATAAACTGAATGATCGTCTCATCCCGTTTGCTCATCTTCTGCCGTCTTTCATTAAAAATGAGCGAGACGTGCGCAAATGCCGGCACTTCCCAGCCCAGCGCCTGATAGATCAGCACCTGGCGTGGCGTGTTGGACAGATGTTCCTCGCCGCGGATGACGTGCGTAATCTCCATCAGGTGATCATCGATCACAACAGCCAGATTGTACACAGGAATGCCGTCCGGCCTGACGATCACAAAATCGCCGATGTCATTGGTGTGAAAGCGCACTTCGCCCCGCACTTCATCCCGGATCAGAATCCACTCATCTTCCGGCACGCGAAAACGAATCGAGGGCTTGCGGCCTTCTGCTTCCAGCCGTCTTCGCTCCGCATCGCTGAGATGACGGCAGCGGCCATTGTACCGGGGCATCTCACCGGCTGCCTGTTGCTGTTCGCGAACCGCCTGCAACTCCTCTTCCGTACAGTAGCAAGGGTAAGCCTTTCCCTCGTCCAGCAGTTGTTGAACGTAAGGCCGGTATAAATGAAGCCGTTCCATGGACCGGTACGGCCCATACGGTCCCCCGATATCCACCGACTCATCCCAGTCAATCCCCAGCCAGCGCAAGCCTTCCAGTTGGGTTTGCTCGGCATTGGCCACATTCCGCTCCTGATCCGTGTCCTCAAAACGGATAATAAAAGCCCCACCCCTGTTTCGGGCAAACAGCCAGTTAAACAGGGCCGTCCTGGCCCCGCCAATATGGAGGTGTCCCGTCGGACTGGGGGCATAACGCACCCGAACCTTTTTCATCTTGCATCCTCCTTGTCTACCAACAGGACCACCGCCTGCGCGGCGATCCCTTCTCCCCTGCCGACAAATCCCAGGGACTCCGTCGTCGTCGCCTTGATATTGATCTGAGACTGGCTAGCCTCCAGCAACCGGGCCAGATTGGCCCGCATCTGCGGCAGATAAGGCGCCATCTTCGGCGCCTGGGCAATAATGGTGGCATCCATATTCCCTAACCTGTATCCCCGCTCCCGGGCCAGCGCCCAGACATGCGCAAGCAGCAAGCCGCTGTCCGCCCCTTCAAACCGCGGATCGGTGTCGGGAAAATGCCGGCCGATATCCCCTTCTCCCAACGCGCCAAGCACGGCATCCGCCACCGCGTGGTACAGCACGTCGGCGTCGGAATGGCCGAGCAGCCCTTTCGCATAGGGGATCTCGACGCCGCCGATGATACACTTCCTCCCAGCGGCCCATTGATGCACGTCAAAGCCGATTCCGATCCTCATCGGCCGCTCCCCTCCGTTGTTCCAAAATCCACTCTGCCAGTTGCATATCCTGCGGGACGGTCAATTTGATGTTCGCTTCATCGCCGCGAATCACAGCCACCGGGTAGCCAGTCTGTTCCACGACCGATGCGTCATCCGTGTACAGACAGGACCTCCTTCGGAGGGCCTGCGCATACGCCTGCACCAGGCGCTCGGTGCGAAAACCCTGGGGAGTCTGAGCCACCCACAGCTGTCCCCGGTCGGGAGTATGTACGATCACGCCCCTGTCGTTCACCTGTTTGATGGTTTCCTTGACCGGGATGGCCGGGATGGCTGCCTCCGTTTCCACCGCTTTGGCCAAGACGTCGAGAATCAGCCAACGGGGTGTGAGCGGCCGGGCGCCATCGTGCACCAAAACATACGGGCAGGCGACCGCCTGCAAGCCCCGCCAGACGCTCTCCATCCGCTCCGAACCGCCGTAAACAAGGCGAAGGGGGATCTTCATCCCCCTTTGTCGCAGGATCGGTTCCAGCGCTGGTTCATCCTGCTCGGCAATCACCAGCACCACTTCCCCAACCCCGGGTATCCCTTCAAACAGGCGCAACGTATGAGACAATACCGGCTCTCCCGCCAGCGGGAGCAGCAATTTATTCCGTCCTGCGCCCATCCGCCGGCCCTGGCCCGCAGCGACAATCAGGGCACTGGCCTCCATGCCATCTCCTCCCGTCCGCCATGCTGACAGCCCTTCCATCTCTTTCCCTATTGCATGATACCACAGGTCAGGGAGGAATCACAGTACCCGTTCCAATACCTTCGGCTTGGCAAAAATCATCCGTCCGGCCGAGGTTTGCAAGACGCTGGTCACCAGCACGTCGATATGGTTCCCAATATAATCCTTGCCGCCTTCCACCACAATCATGGTGCCGTCATCCAGGTAGGCCACGCCCTGGCCATGTTCCTTGCCGTCCTTGATCACCTGCACGGTAAGCTCCTCGCCGGGCAGCACGACCGGCTTGACAGCATTGGCCAGATCGTTGATATTTAACACAGGCACACCTTGCAACTCACACACCTTGTTCAGGTTGAAATCATTGGTCACCACTTTGCCGTTCAACAACTTGGCCAGTTTGATCAACTTGCTGTCCACTTCCTGGATATCGTCGAAGTCTTTCTCATAGATGAGCACACGGACATGCAGTTCCTTCTGGATTTGATTGAGAATATCCAGTCCCCGGCGACCACGGTTTCGCTTGAGGATATCCGAAGAATCGGCGATATGGCGCAACTCCTCAAGGACAAAGGAGGGGATGACCAACGTTCCTTCCAGAAAGCCTGTCCGGCAAATGTCGGCAATCCGTCCGTCAATAATCACACTCGTATCCAGAATTTTATGTTCAAATCGTGGCGTCTGCTCCTTCCTTCCTTTCTCCCTTGTTTCTCTGGCTGCCTCTCTGATCGCTTTCGACGAGCTGAACAGACCCACAATTTCATCCCGCTTTTTGTAACCCACACGGAAACCAAGATACCCCAGAATCACCGTCAAGAGAATGGGCAACACCTGTCCCAGAATCGGAATGCTGGACACCGACAGCACCATCAGAAAGGCCACCAGCAAACCGACAATCAGACCCAGACCGCCAAACATCAAGTCCACCGCCGGGATTTTGACGAGGCTTTCTTCCCCTCGCTTCAGCCATCTCAGGACATGTCTGATTAACCAATGATTGAATAAGAGCATGAGTAAAGCACCCACACCGGCACCGACATATTCAGGAGCTGGCATCATCCCGAAGTTGAACAGCGTGTTCGCCCAAAGGAAAAATGGCGGTCCCAAAAAGTAGCCTACAGTTCCACCCACCAATGCCAAAATGACCTGGATCAAACGTTTGAACATGACTTCACCTCCTATCTCCATTATTCACTTTTTTTCCAATCTAAAACCATGCCAGGAGGAAATGACACTGGGGGTGCTGCCAGTTCGTGGGTTGTGGCTACTGTCAGGCTACCATAGGAGAAAGTTGAATGTCAATAAATAAAATTATATTCTATCTCAAATGGTTGTCTACGTCAACAAAAAAACACGATTTTTCCCGATTTTTGACGAATGGTTGTCCCGGCTAGATGTGACGATCGATGAGCACCTGTTCCTGAATGCGCTTGAGGCCTTCTTTGATCGCCCTGGCTCTGACCTCTCCCACCCCTTCCACCTCGTCCAGCTCCTCAATCGTCGCCGTCAAGACCTGCGACAGCGTCTGAAAATAAGCAACCAGGTTGGTCACGATGGCATAGGGAAGCCGGGGGATTTTGTGCAGGATGCGGTATCCGCGCGGGTAGACCGGTTCCTCCAGCGTGCTGCCGGTAAACGGATAGCCCAGCATTTTGATGATGGTATTCAGATCGAAAAGTTCATCACCGCTCTGCTTGCTCATTTCGGCCAGGATGTTTTTGGGGTCCTGCTCCTTTTCATCCACCACGTAATCGCGGATGAGAAGATAAGCCTCCTCCTCGATGTTGTGAACCAACTCGTCCAGTTGCATGCTGATCAAGCGGCCCTCGGAGCCCAGTTCGTTGATGTAATTGAGGATCTCCTGCTTAATCCGCAAGACCATTTGGATCCGCTGCAGGACGACCGCCACTTCGTAAAGCGTGACCATTTCCTCAAATTCCAGGGCGCTGAGATTGGTCAGGGATTGATCGAGGACGGACTTGTACTTCTCCAGCGTCTGGATCGCCTGATTGGCCTTGGCCAGGATCACGCCGATATCTTTCAGGGTGTAGCGCAGGTTCCCCTTGTAAAGGGTGATGATATGCCGGCGTTGGGAGATGGAGATGACCAACTTGCCAGTCTGCTTGGCCACCCGCTCGGCCGTCCTGTGGCGGGTGCCCGTCTCCAGGGTGGGAATGGAGGGGTCCGGATTGAGCTGGGTATTGGCATAGAGGATCCGCTTTCCGTCCTCACTGAGGATGATGGCCCCGTCCATTTTGGCCAGTTCATACAAATAGGCAGGCGAAAAATCAGCATTGATGGAAAATCCTCCATCCACAATCGCCATCACTTCCGGGCTGTAACCGACGACAATCAGTCCCCCTGTTTTCGCCCTCAGCACATTCTCCAGCCCCTCCCGGAAAGAGGTTCCCGGTGCCACAAAGCGCAAGATTTCACTTAACCGTTCTTGGTGCTTCCCGTCTTTCAAGCGTCTACCCCCCTAGGACTGCTTCCATCGCATCATGGATCGTCTTGACTTCCTGCACATCCAAATTTTCGGGAATATTCAGCTGACGTTTGCCATGAGCAGGCACAAACACGCGACGAAAGCCCAATTTTTGCGCCTCATATAATCGCTGTTCAAGGCGTGTGACGCCCCTCACCTCGCCGGTCAGCCCCACCTCGCCGATCACCACCGTATGAGGCGAAACGGGCTGATCGCGAAAACTGGAGGCCAGCGCGATGGCGATGCCCAAATCGATGGCCGGTTCGTTGATTTTGATGCCGCCGGCCACATTGACATAAGCGTCCGATTGTTGCATGAACAGGCCGGCCCGTTTTTCAAGCACCGCAATCAAAAGCGCGACCCGGTTGGCATCCACTCCCGTGGCCATCCGTTTAGGCGTCACAAAGCTGGTCGGCGCCACCAACGCCTGCACTTCAACCAAAACGGGCCGCGTACCCTCCAGGCTGGCGACGACCACCGATCCGGCCACGCCTTGTGGCCGTTCCGCCAAAAACATCTCAGACGGGTTGCCCACCTCGACCAGGCCATGTTCTTTCATTTCAAACACGCCGATCTCATGTGTCGAACCGAACCGGTTCTTCACTCCTCGCAAGATGCGATACGTGTAATGACGCTCTCCTTCAAAGTAGAGCACCGTATCGACCATGTGTTCCAGAAGGCGCGGTCCCGCCAGATCTCCCTGCTTGGTCACGTGACCGACGATGAGGGTGGGTATCCCCTTGGATTTGGCCACCTGCATCAGCAGGCCGGTCGACTGGCGAACCTGGGCGACGCTCCCAGGCGCCGATGTCAGGGCAGGATCATAGACCGTCTGGATGGAATCGATGACGAGCAGCGCGGGCTGGAGTTCCTCCGCCTCACGGAGAATTTGCTGCATGTTGGTCTCCGCCAGCACGTAAATCCGATCAGACAAGGCGCCGAGCCGCTGGGCGCGCAGGCGGGTCTGCAGGACAGACTCCTCCCCCGTGACATAAAGAACGAGGTGGCCGCGCTGCGCCACCTGTTGCGAAAGCTGGAGAAGCAGCGTCGATTTCCCGATTCCAGGATCCCCGCCCAGCAGGACGAGTGAACCGGGAACCAACCCGCCTCCCAACACGCGGTTCAATTCCTCCATCCCCGTATCCAGCCTGCTTTCCTGTTTGAGAGCTACTTTCGTCATGGGAACAGGGCGGGATGAGGTCTGCGTGGGGAAAACATGTGGCGGCGAGGCGCTGGATACTTCCTCAATCAGCGTGTTCCACTGGCCGCAGCCCGGACATTTTCCAAGCCACTTTACTGCAGTATATCCACAAGAATGGCAGACATACTGGCGTTTGCTCTTTGACATTCGATTGCCCCTTTTTAGGCTCCTAGCCTCTCTATTCAATTTTAATGTATCATGCAGGCTGGCAAAACAAAAGATCCCGGCGCCGTGGCCAGCGTCGGGAGCCAATGATACAGTGAGGTTTTCAGATTCATGAAGTGATACAGTGTGGTTTTCAGATTCATGAAGCGGAGTCTTCAGATTCACGAAGCAGGTTGCGGAGAAGCCGCAGCTTTCTCCACGACCAGCTGCCCGTCCTGCACGTCGATCTTGACCGTATCCCCTTTTTGAACGGTGCCCTTCAGGATCTCTTCGGACAACTTATCCTCAATGTTTTTCTGTATGGCACGGCGCAGCGGGCGGGCGCCATAATTGGGGTCAAACCCTTCCTTGACCAGGAAGTTTAAGGCCTCCTCGGTCAGATAGAAGTCGATATCCTGTTCCTTGAGCCGTTTGCGCAATTCCTCTGCCATCAGGGAAGCGATCTGGCGGATATGCTCCTGATCCAGAGCGTGAAACACGATCACCTCATCGATCCGGTTCAAAAACTCCGGCCGGAAGGTCCGGCGCAACTCTTCCATCACACGATCGCGCATGTTCTCGTATTCCTGATTGGCCCCTGTCGCGAAACCAAGTTTCTTGTTGCTGCGAATCGTCTCTGCGCCGACGTTGGAGGTCATGATCACCACGGTGTTGCGGAAGTCGACCGTCCGCCCCTTGGAGTCGGTCAACCGGCCATCCTCCAGCAATTGCAGGAGGATATTGAACACTTCCGGATGGGCCTTTTCCACTTCATCCAGCAGGACGACCGAATACGGGCGGCGCCGCACCTTTTCCGTCAATTGCCCGCCTTCGTCATACCCCACATAGCCGGGAGGGGCGCCTACCAGGCGGGACGTCGAGTGTTTCTCCATGTACTCCGACATGTCGATGCGGATCATCGCATCCTCGTCACCAAAGAGCGCCTCCGCCAGCGCGCGGGCCAATTCCGTTTTACCGACGCCTGTCGGCCCGAGGAAGATGAACGAACCGATCGGCCGCTTCGGATCTTTCAGTCCGGCGCGGGAACGGCGGATGGCCCGGGCGACCGCCTTGACCGCCTCATCCTGGCCAATCACCCGCTCATGCAGGATTTTCTCCATGTTCAACAGGCGCTCCGACTCATCCTCGGCCAACTTCTTGACCGGGATGCCGGTCCAGCTGGCAACGATTTCCGCGATGTCATCGCCGGTGACTTCAGAGTCGGTTTGCCCCTGTTGTTCCTTCCACTTGCTTTTGGTCTCTTCCAGCTCTTCCCGCAGCCGTTGCTCCTTGTCGCGCAACGCGGCCGCCTTTTCAAACTCCTGGCTCTGGACCGCCGCCTCCTTCTCCTTGCGCACGGCCTCTACCTGTTGCTCCAGCTCTTTCAGGTTCGGCGGAACCGTAAAGGAACGCAGACGCACACGGGAAGCCGCCTCGTCGATCAGGTCGATCGCCTTGTCCGGCAGGAAGCGATCGGCGATGTACCGGTCAGACAACTTGACTGCCTGTTCAATGGCCTCATCGGTAATTTTTACCCGGTGATGCGCCTCGTAGCGATCCCGCAGCCCTTTCAAAATCTGTATCGCTTCCTCCGGTGTCGGCTGTTCCACCAAAATCGGCTGAAACCGCCGCTCCAGCGCCGCATCCTTCTCGATGTACTTGCGATATTCATCCAGCGTCGTCGCGCCAATGCACTGCAATTCGCCGCGGGCCAAGGCCGGCTTCAGAATGTTGGAGGCATCGATCGCCCCTTCGGCTCCGCCGGCACCGATGAGCGTGTGAAGCTCATCGATAAACAGGATGATGTTTCCTGCCTGCCGGATTTCGTCCATGATCTTCTTCAATCGATCCTCAAATTCGCCGCGGTACTTGGTTCCCGCCACCACGGTTCCCATATCCAGCGTCATCACCCGCTTGTTGCGCAGGATCTCCGGAATTTCGTTGTCGACGATCCGCTGCGCCAAACCTTCCGCGATGGCGGTCTTGCCGACGCCAGGCTCGCCAATCAGCACCGGGTTGTTTTTCGTCCGGCGGCTCAATACCTGAATGACGCGTTCGATCTCCTTCTCGCGGCCGACCACCGGATCCAGATTCCCCTCACGGGCGATGGCGGTCAGGTCACGCGCCAGGCTGTCCAGGGTAGGCGTGCTGACCGCGCCAACCCCGCCAGCCTGATGGGCCGCCATCGTCTCACTGCTGCCGAGCAGCTGCAGCACCTGCTGGCGGGCCTTGTTCAGCGACACGCCGAGATTGTTCAACACCCGGGCGGCCACGCCCTCCCCTTCCCGGATCAACCCGAGCAAAATATGTTCGGTGCCTACATAAGTATGCCCCAGTTTGCGCGCCTCGTCCATCGACAGTTCGATCACCTTTTTGGCGCGCGGGGTGTAGGTGATGGCCGCAGCCTGGCCGTCTCCCCTGCCGATCAGCGACTCGACTTCGGTTCGAATCTTGTCCAGGCTCAGGCCCAAGCCCTGCAGCGCACGGGCAGCAATCCCTTCTTCCTCACGGATTAACCCGAGCAGGATATGTTCCGTTCCCGTGTTATGGTGCCCCAAACGGACCGCTTCTTCCTGGGCCAGTGCCAACACTTTCTGGGCTCGTTCGGTAAACCTTCCAAACATCATCACTGATACACCTCCATATGAGTCTTTCTGATTCGGATATTTTTTCCCTTGATGAGACGCTATATTTGCGAGAGATGCTACATTTGCGAACCTCCGTCTTGATGTGCCAAGTGTCCAAAGTCCAAGTGCGCCATGTATCCAAATGTTTCATGTATCACTTACAACAACAGTCCAACATCGGTCCCTGCGCTAACCCCGATGCTTAGCCAGCCAATTCCTGATCATCTGGGCACGCACCACATCCCGCTCCTCTCCGGACAACGTCCGTCCCGCCATCTGCTGCAAAAATCCGGGCTGTGTCTTAATTAACAGTTCACTCATAATATTGGCCGGCACATCCCGAATCAATCCCAAATCAATGCCCAGCTTGACATCGGAGAGACGTTGGGCCGCCTCCTTGGAGTCGATGATCCGCGCATGGGACAGGATGCCAAGCGAACGGAAAACCCGGTTCTCCAACTGGACCCTGGATTGTTGCAAAAGGTGCTGGCGCGCAGCCCGTTCCTGGCTGACGATCTGGCTGACGACGCGGTGGATGTTGTCGATGATTTCCTCTTCCGTCAAACCCAGGGTAATTTGGTTCGAAATCTGGAAAAGGTTTCCCTGCGCTTCACTGCCTTCCCCGTAAATGCCGCGGACCACCAGCCCCACCTTGGAAATGGCCGACAGGATCCGGTTGATCTGCTGTGACAAAATCAACCCGGGAAGGTGAATCATGACCGAACCCCGAATGCCTGTACCGACATTGGTCGGACAGCTGGTGAGATAACCCCACTTCTCGTCAAAAGCGTAGACAAGCGACTGCTCCAGCAGATCATCGATTTTCGTCGCCAGCTGCAACGCCTGCCGCAGCTGCAAGCCGGGAAAGAGACACTGGATCCGCAAGTGATCCTCTTCATTGATCATGATGCTGATCGACTCATTCTCCGACAGGATGACGCCCCCATAACGGGATTCCTCGGCCAAGGCCGGACTGAGCAGATGCTTTTCCACCAGAACCCGTTTCTCCAGTGGCGTCAATTGTTCCATCGGGATCATCTCAAAACGCCCGTAGGCATCCCATCCGGGCTGGTGAATGGCCTGCGCAACCCTGTCTCTCAGTTCCCTGGCCTGACTATCCGTGGACAGAATCGGGAAAGGAAACTGCGCCAGGTTGCGGGCCAGCCGCACCCGGCTGGACAAAATGATGTCCGCTTCCGGACCCTCGCCGCGCATCCATTCACTGGATATTTCATTGACGAATCGATGATAAGACATCTTTTTTGCCCCCCTCTTCGCGGCTAAGCGTTCAGGCGTTGTTCCAACATCCGGATCTGATCGCGCAGCTTCGCGGCCTCTTCAAACTCTTCCCTGCTTACCGCCTGCTGCAGGCGTGCTTTTAGTTCAGCCAATTGTTTCTTCAGTTTCAAGTGGCCGCCTGTACGTTGGGGAACCTTGCCGATGTGCCGTGTACTCCCGTGAATCCGGCGAAACAGCGGATCGAGATGGTTGCCAAAAAAACGGTAACACTCGCTGCAACCAAAACGGCCGATTTTTGTGAACTGTTGATACGTCATGCCGCAATGTTCACATCGCACAGGCCCTTGTCCAGGCATGACCGTAGAAGGGGATGGGTCAAAGTTCATCAACCCGGACAACAGTTGATGGATCGAGAAGTTGCCGTAATTCAGCAACGCATCTCCCTTTTCCTTCGCACACGCATCACAAAGATGGACTTCGGTTTTCTCGCCATTGACAATCTTGGTAAAATGCAAGGAGGCCGGCTGTTGTCCACATTCCTGACAAATCATCATCAAGTACCCCTTTCAAAAAAGATCACCTGCAGCATGTGCTTCATCAAGTTGGCTCGGACAACATCCCGCAGTGACGGAGCAAAAGGGTAAAGACTCCTGTCCACCGCCACGCGCATCAATGCTGCCTCACGTGACGTAATCTTTTCCTCCTCCAGGAGCTGGGTAATGATATCTTCCGCCGCCGATTGCGACAGACTGTCCTTGATCAATTCGAGAATCCGGCGGTAATACGCCTCATCATTTTTGGGGATGTTCACTTTCCGGATACGGATATATCCTCCCCCTCCCCGCTTGCTTTCAACCAAATACCCCTTTTCAAGGGTAAAACGCGTGCTGATCACATAATTGATCTGTGAAGGCACACATTGAAACAACTCTGCAAGATGACTGCGTTGCACCTCAACCATTCCCGCCTGTTGAATGCTTCGCTTCAAGTGTTCCTCAATGATATCGGAAATATTTCGCATGATGCACTCACCTGTCCATCGTAGGAGACCGATTCCTTTACTGACTTTGACTATCTTTGACTTTAATTGTAGTATACGCTTTTTGGTCGGTCATGTCAATCTCTGCCTTTTTGAAAATTTTGTGGACGCTCGCCGTCCGGGCATGTCAGATTTCTGTATGAACGATCTCAATCGACAATGCCTTGGTGAGATCCACTTCGTAAGGCGGAATGGCCCGCCGTTCGGCATCCTCAAAAACACGGACAATCGGCCGGTGCGGAGTGGACGTGTTGTTGTCCACAACAACGCCCCTTTCCCCGGTATTCAACGTAACGGTTAAACCGACTGGATAAAGGACAATCGAATTGCGAAAAGTGGTCAGGTATTGCGTATCAAACTTGCTGCCGGAGCCCGCATACAGCATTTCCATGACATGATCGGGCAACATCGCCTGCCGGTACACCCGGCTTGTCGTCATCGCGTCGTACACATCGGCAATCGCGACGATTTTGGCGTATTCGTGAATCTCGTCGCCTTTCAAAGCGCGGGGGTAGCCGGAACCATCCAGGCGCTCGTGATGCTGGAGCGCCACATGCGCGCTCAACAAGGAAAAACAAGACTCTTGACGCAGGATGTCATAGCCGTAAATGGTGTGACGCTTCACTTCTTCATACTCAGCCTCGGTCAGTTTTCCGGGCTTGTTGACGATCTCCCGGGGTATGCAAAGCTTGCCGATGTCATGCAGAAAGCTGCCCATCGCCATCTCAAACACCCGCTGCTTGCTGTACTGATGCTGAATGGCGATGATCATCGCGTAAACGCCGACTTGGTAAGAGTGTTTGTACAAATAGGCGTCATATGTATAGATTTGATTTAGCCGAATCATCGTCTGCTTGTGCCGGATGATTTCACGGTAAACGTGTTCAAAGATCTCCTCTAACTCCCGATACATTTTGCTCCAAGAGACACACTTTTGAACGGAATGCAGGTGTTCATGAAACAAGTGCCTGATTTTAGCCACGGCCGAGGTGCAAATCTCGTCAGGAATTGTCGGTTCTTCCTGCAAATCAGCGAACATCGGATCTTGAATGTACACATAAGATATCCCGTATTGCTTTAATCGATCGATGATCCTGTCCGTCAGCTCCACTCCTTGAGCGAGAAGCACTCTTCCATCCACAGAATAGATGGATTTTGCCAGGCGCATTCCCGGAAAACACTTGTCTAATGCAATCATTCGCATGCCGTCTGCCCCTTTTACTCAGTGAGAATGTGCCATATGGTTTATCATATCACCTTATCACACTTTTGCCAAAAAATAGTTTTCACTTTGAAAAGTGATTTTCCAACCGAAAAAGTGACGCTGTAACCAAAATAAAAAGCCCATGGACCTGTATCGTCCATGGGCTTTTTGTACGGGATATTGACCGGCTGCCTGGCAACGTCCTACTCTCCCAGGGGCTCCCGCCCCAAG
>LZRT01000051.1 GCA_002159075.1 Bacillus thermozeamaize | reverse complement strand
CACCGACAGAGCATTGTCGTGCAGCGGGAGGTGGGACTGGACACGAAAAGTTTTGCCGCCGGCCTGCGGGCGGCCTTGCGGGAGGATCCCGATGTGATCCTGGTGGGAGAGATGCGCGATTTGGAAACCATTTCCACGGCTATCACGGCAGCTGAGACGGGGCATTTGGTGTTAGCCACTTTGCATACGCCGGATGCGGCCCAAACCATCGATCGGATCATTGACGCCTTTGCGCCCAGCCAGCAGGTGCAGATCCGCTTTCAGCTGGCCAATGTGCTGGTCGGGGTTTATGCCCAGCGGCTGCTGCCCCACCGCAGCGGCCGCGGGCGCGTGGCCGCCTTTGAGGTGCTGGTCAATGTACCTGCTGTGGCCAACCTGATTCGGACGGAGAAAGTGCATCAATTGAAAAGCGTCATGCAGACAGGCGCCCGTTACGGGATGCGCACACTGGAGCAGGATTTGAACCGTCTGGTGGCGGAAGGAAAGGTGTGCCGGGAAGAGGCGGACGTGCTGATCATGGAATGGCGGCAGGTCACCGGGATGTGACGGGTGAAAGTTCTTTCAGGAACATGAAAGTTTTAGAAAAATTTACCTAAAATGTCATTGATTATCTGTCGAATTGGTGTATAATTTTTATAAAAATATACTCGCCACAATGTTGTCAAGACACTGATGATTTTGTCATTTTATGCAAGGAACTGCCAGGTCAGTCAATGGCGGCGCATTCGAACGCAGAGTGGAAGAAGGGAGGGAACTCATGGCGGAATACCAGTACCGGGCGGTCAACCGGACAGGCCGGACGATGCGGGGGCGCATTGAGGCTTCCGATGAGATGGCGGCCACGCTGCAGCTCAGGGAACGCGGGTTGTACCCGGTCCGGCTGGAACCCCTGGAAGAAAAGAGTCTCCTTCAGCGGGAAGTGGATCTCCGTTCCTTGACGATGGGCCGGGTAGGGCTCAAAGACTTTGTACCCTTCTGCCGCCAGTTTGCCGCGTTGGTGCGGGCGGGCGTCACAGTGGTCCAGTCGCTGGAAATCCTGACGGCCCAGACCAGCAACAAAGCCTTGAAGAAAGCGCTGGAGCAGGTGACCGCCGATGTGCGCGAAGGGAAGTCCTTGCAGGATGCCTTTAGCCGTCATCCGAAAGCCTTTCCGGAGATGTTTGTCAACCTGATCGGCGTGGGCGAATTCTCCGGGCAACTGGAGACCGTGCTGGATCGGCTGGCCGACTTTTATGAGAAGGAACGGACGACCAGGCAGAAGATTGTGTCCGCGCTCACATATCCGCTGGCGGTCCTGACGGTGGCGGTTGCGGTCAGCATCTTCCTTTTGATCAGAGTGGTCCCGCAATTTGTCGAATCCTTTGAGGCACAAGGCGTTCCCTTGCCGCTACCGACCCGGATTACGGTGGCGGTGAGCAACTTTATGGTTCACCGCTGGTACCTGGTGTTGCTGTTGATCATCTTGCTGGCGGCTCTGATGATGTACGCCAGACGAACGCCGCAAGGGCAGATGATCTGGGGGCGGTTGACACTAGTTGTGCCTGTTTTTGGCAAGCTTTCGCAGAAAAATCTTCTGGCCCGCTTTTCGCGCACCTTTGCATTGC
>LZRT01000050.1 GCA_002159075.1 Bacillus thermozeamaize | reverse complement strand
TCGACAATTTGCGCGTATGTCACCGTGAACAAGTGGACTACATCATTAAAGCCAACCTCCGCAAGGAACCGAAAGAGCTGTGGCTGCGCATCGCCGAATCCTCGGGCATTTGCTGCCAGCAGCGTGAAGGCAAGAAGGAGTATGTCGGTTTCATCGAGTTTACGGAAAAAGGATTTGACCGACCGCTCCGGCAAGTCTTCCACGTGATTGAGCGAACCATTGATCGGGATGGGCAAATGTTGCTCGTTCCGGAGATTGAAGTGAACGTGTACTGGACGTCGCTTCGCTGCGGACCGTGGCGGGTCATCGAGTTATACCGGGATCACGCCACCAGCGAACAGTTTCACAGCGAAATCAAGACGGATCTCGATCTGGAGCGGTTGCCGGCCGGAAAATTTGCAACGAATAATCTCGTACTGCATGCAGGCGTGTTTGCCTACAATCTGCTGCGCATCATCGGTCAGGAAAGCCTGCGCAAAGACGACGCACCGATTCGCAGCAACGTGCAGCGCCGCCGAATCCGAACCGTTATTCAAAACATCATCTACATGGCGGTGCGACTGGTTCGACATGCGCGGAGTCTGATCTTCAGCTTCGGAAAACACAGTCCCTGGTCACCGGTGCTGGAGCGAATCTACCGGACGTTTGCCTGATGCGAGAAAGAAGACGAAACCGTTATGGGATGGCCTGGCGAAAGACCTTTGTTCGTCAGGTCTGTTCGACATGGCCAAAACCGGTGGTACAAGTCATGATGCGCCCTTCTGCCAGCGGGCGAAGCAGTTGGTTCGTAATGAACATGGAAATAGTCCGGTCAAGATCCGGTTTCAGGAATAAGGTTCCGGGAGGATTCATAGAAGTTCACGGATTCAGGTTATTCTCATAGGGCAAGTTTCTACAGTCAACACCCGTTTTTAAATCTGTTGCGTATAATTGGTAAGTGCCTTTGGGGATTTTTCTCCAAAATACCCCTTTTCCATATGTAACGTCAGCCACAATACTTCCTGGTGGCACATACAATGACATAACCAAAGGGAAAAGATCGGAATTATTTCCAACATAAGCAGAAAAGATTAGATCATTTGTTGCTATACCATCTGGTTTTTTTCTGTTTGTTTTGCGTTGCGATTTTTGTGATTCTTGTATTGTTGCGTGTTGTCCATTACTTTGGTTGTCCATGTTTTCCCTCGGGGCTATAAGATCAATTTTGAGTTGTTCAATATTCGACACTTTGTTTTCAATTTGAACCTGAATTTCGAAAGTAAAACTCTTTTAAAAACATAAAAAGGGCTCCTGTTCTTTGGTAGAATGGTGTTTGACGAAAAAAACCCAGCCAAAGAAAGGAGCACCTTTAAGGTGAAGTCTACCACACCCGTCAGCAAAATCAAGACAGAATTTTCCCTGCGACATGCGACCAGTTTCGGAGGCGCCAAAATCTTTCTGGAATACCTCGAGAAAATCAAGCTCGCCAAGGCGCTGCAGGGGCTATCGTTTGCGAAGGCAAACAACTCGTTGTTTCCCCTCCACCGCATCCTGCTGTATCTCATTGTCGGCTGGGTGCTCGGCTGCCAGCGGCTCTTTCATTTTCGCAAGTTGCAATATGATCCGC
>LZRT01000048.1 GCA_002159075.1 Bacillus thermozeamaize | reverse complement strand
GATAATGAGCTTGCAGTTCCTCAATCAGCTCATCGTATTGTTCAAGCGCCGCCCCTTCATTTAAAACAGCCACCAGCTGTTCCCGCCACTGGGTGCGTTTTTTTCGCGTCACTTCTTCCAAGGAGGGAAGCTCTCGCGGCGAGATGCTCATTTTTGTCTGCTGCTGAATGGTGTGAAGCAACTTCATTTCCCTTGGCGTCACCAGTGTCATCGCGACGCCTGAACGGCCTGCCCGCCCTGTCCGTCCGATCCGGTGAACATAACTTTCAGGATCCTGAGGGATGTCATAATTGATCACGTGGGAAACGTTGCTTACATCAATTCCGCGGGCCGCCACATCGGTGGCTACCAAAAATTCGATTTCTCCTTCTCGAAACGCCTTCATCACTTTGTCCCGTTGCATCTGGCTGAGGTCACCGTGAATGCCGTCGGCCAGGTACCCGCGCTCCTGCAGCGCCTCGGTCAGCGCGTCCACGCCTTTTTTGGTGCGGCAAAACACGATCCCCAGTTCCACGTCTTCACTGTCGATAATCCGGCACAATACCTCCAGTTTATGGGATTCCAACACACGGTAATACACTTGTTCAATGTAGGGAACATGAACATCCCCGCGGTTGATCGAGATGGGGACCGGATCCTTCAGATAACGCTTGGCCAGTCTCCGAATCTCAGCCGGCATGGTCGCGGAAAACAACAAGGTTTGCCTTTCCTTGGGTGTCGCCTTGATGATTTGTTCAATCTCATCAATAAACCCCATATCCAGCATCTCATCCGCCTCATCCAGGACCAGGTATCCGACCTGGCTGAGGTTCAGCGTACGCCGGCGCAAATGATCCAAGATCCGTCCAGGCGTGCCGATGACCACATGAACTCCCTGCTGCAGGGCACGAATCTGATGGCGAATGGATTGCCCGCCGTAGATCGGCAGAATCCTCAGCGATTTGTATCGGGCAATTTTGCGCAATTCGGCGGAGACCTGAATGGCCAATTCACGTGTCGGCGTCAGGATGATCGCCTGAACGGCCAGTTTTTTCGGATCAACCGCCTGGATGACAGGGATGCCAAAAGCGGCCGTTTTGCCTGTTCCCGTTTGCGCCTGTCCAATCACGTCCTTCCCTTCCAGAATGACCGGAATACAGGCCGCCTGAATCGGTGTCGGTTCCTCAAATCCCATATCTGAAATGGATTTAAGAATTTCTTCTTGAATCGAAAGTTGGGAAAAACTTTTCACGTAGGCTTCAACCTTTCTCTCGCAACAATTGGATAAGCTTGAGCATGGCCGTTTTCACGGCGCGTGTTTGGATTTCCTCCCGATCGCCGGCGAATCGGTATTCCCGCACGTGCGACCGTTCACCCAATTTCCAGGCAATCCACACCAGACCTGCCGGCTTGCCTTCCAGTTCATCCGGACCGGCGACACCTGTAATGCCGATGCCGCATGTCGCCCGGCACAAACGCTGAACATGTCCGGCCATTGCCTCAGCCGTCTGGCGGGACACCGTGCCGTGCCGTTCCAACAGCTCTTGGGGAATGCCCAGCACGTCCCGCTTCGTGGCCAGAGAATAACTGACCACGCCGCCTGGAAATACAGAGGAACTGCCCGAAACAGAAG
>LZRT01000047.1 GCA_002159075.1 Bacillus thermozeamaize | reverse complement strand
TTCCAGTCTAGCGCAACAAATCGTTGAGGGCAAGATCAATTTCATCCAATTGGAGCAAGAGATCTTTCGGATGGTGAAAGCGCTGGGCGCTCTTATCATGGAAAAAGTCATTGTTGAAGCGGACCAACGAATTTTTGAACAAGAGAACCGGTCAGGCAAAAGTGAAGGATTTCGCGAAATGGGCATCCTGACACTGTTTGGTGAAATCTGTTATCGACGCCGTGTCTATCATTACCAACGTCAATGGTGTTATCCACTGGATGAAAAACTAGGGATTCAAGAAAAACAAACGATAAGTCCTACCTTAGTGAAAGCAGCTGCCTATCTGGCCACCCAAAACTCTTACCGTGAGAGTGCTAAAATCCTCGCCCAATTCGGTATCCACATGAGCCACCAACGTGTCCATCAGGCGGTGCAAGAAATGGGAGAAGCCATCGAAAAGCGTCAAACTGCGGAGAGCCCATCGGAAGGAACCCGTCAAGCAGACATCGTGGTGGTTGAATCCGATGGAACCCATGTGCCTCTTCAAGGAGAGGATCGGAAAAAAGCCAAAAGCTTGGAAATCAAAGTGGGATGTATATACGAAGGATGGGAAGCGGCAGACCCACAAGGGGAACAGTATCGCCTGAAACATCCACACGTGGTGGCCACCGTAGGGACGGCAGAACAATTTTGGGAGCTTGTGGACCGATATTTATTATCTACCTATGATCTGGAGAAAGTCGTCCTGCTGGTATTCGGCAGCGATGGTGCACCATGGGGCCAATACGGGACCGAGTTGTACCCCCACTCCCTGCATCAGATTGATGCGTTTCACTTTCAACGTTGGATAAAACGCGTATTTGGGTTTCAACAACAGGCCATGGTGGATACCATTCGCGCCTTGATCGAAGCGGATGATCGGCAAGGATTTGAAGTCTTGATGGAAGACCAGCAGGCCAAGTATCCCGACAAGAAGAAGGCGATCAGGCGACTGAAAAAGACCATTGAGCGGAACTGGAAAAGTCTCAAAGATTACCGGATGAGAGCGACACAATTACCGGCCATAGCCAGAGGCATTGGGAATGTGGAGAAAGCCAATGACAACCTCGTGGCGGATCGGATGAAAAAACGCGGCATGGCCTGGAGTGTGCGAGGAGCAAACCACCTGGTTCAAGTGAAAGCGGCGGTACGAAATGGTGAGTGGGACGATGTGTGCCGATGGGTCGTGGAACAGGCCGCCCGTATGGAAGATGGCCAAGAAGAGCAACCGAAGACAGCAAAGAAACGAGGGCGCATTGGCAGAGGGATTCGGCGCCAACAAGAAGAGGGAGCATGGTGTCAGGCGCACATGCCGGGAATCCACGGCAGGGAAGCATGGTTAAGGGAATTCAGCAAACAGCTGCAGCAATTGCTCAATCCTGCGATGTGACAAGTGAGCAACAAGAAGGAAAAGTGACTGCAACCAGTCGACGAAGGGCCTTTCATTCCCTGGAGACCAAACAGCCGTCTCGGGAATGAAGTCAAGGGCGAGCGACAGCGAGGGCGAAGCCTTTACCCTTGACGACATGGACGAGACGGCTACCCTGTGAAAGGGAATGAAAGGGAACAAAAAACGAACAAAAAGATGAAGGGTTGGGCCAATGAGAAATTGACAGTTAC
>LZRT01000046.1 GCA_002159075.1 Bacillus thermozeamaize | reverse complement strand
AGGGTGGCGATGTACAGGTCAGGTGTGACCACTTTTCCGGTTTGCCCGATTTGCATGGAGTAATCACAATAACCGGCGTCACAGGCACCCCTGGATGCGCCAACCGCTGCGCCCAGCACCTCTGCCAGCTCATAGAGCGGCTTGAATCCTTCCGCACTTTTCACGCCGCGGCCGCCTGCCACGATAATTTTGGCTTCGGTCAGGTCAACCCCGGTGGAGGCTTTCTTCACCACTTCCTTGACCAAGGTGCGCAAGGAATCGTCGCTCAGCTCGACAGCCAGGTCCACCCTCTCGGCAGAACGGCTGGTGTCCGGTTCGTCGAAACCGATGTTGTTGGGCCGGACCGTGACAAACAAGGTTCCGCTCTTGAATTTCCGCTTGGCAAATGCCTTGCCGGAATAGATCGGGCGCGTGGTAATCACTTCGTCGCCATTGACCTCAATGTCCGTGCAGTCGCTAATCAGGCCCAAATCAAGCTTTGCGGCCACGCGGGGAGCCAGGTCTTTCCCCAGAGCGGTATGCCCCAGCACGATCGCATCCGGCCCCACATGCTCAATCACTTTAATGAAGGCCTGCAGGTAGCCGTCGGTGGTGTACTGGTTGAGCTTTTCGTTGTTGACGACAACCACTTGATCCGCTCCGTAATGCGCCAGCTGATCGACATAACCGTCTGCCGCAGAGCCGAACGCCGCCGCCACCACGCTGCCGCCATTGCTGATGCGACGCGCCGCGTTCAACGCTTCAAAAGTCACATTCCGCAAGTTTCCGTCTTTTGCTTCTGCCAATACCAACACTTTCTTCGCCACGAATGTTTCCTCCCTTTCCCCGTTGATTCACACGCAGATTCAAAACAATCGCGTCCTGGCCGTTAAATCACCTTGGCTTCGTTACGCAGCAGCGAAACCAGTTCCTTCGCCTGCTGGTCCACATCGCCTTCCAGAATCTTGCCAGCCTGCTTCTTTGGCGGCAGGAAGACCTCCACCGTCTCGGTCTTGGCCTGAACCTCTTCCGGATTGATGCCCAAATCGGCAGCAGTCAAGCGCTCCAGCGGCTTTTTCTTTGCCTTCATGATGCCCGGCAACGACGGATAACGCGGCTCGTTGAGGCCTTGCTGCGCCGTAACCAACACCGGCAGTTTGGTTTCGATAATCTCCACGTCACCTTCCACGTCACGCTCGACCGTCACCTTGTCGCTGTCAATTTCCAGCTTGGTAATGGTCGTAATTTGAGGGATGTCCAACAGTTCCGCAAGCCGCGGCCCGCCTTGTCCAGCACCGTCGTCCACGGCCACGTTTCCGCAGAGGACGATATCGAAAGGCTGTCTTTTCACGGCAGCGGCAAGCACCTTGGCGGTCGTGTATTCATCCCCGAACAACGATTCATCATTGATCAGAACCGCTTTGTCGGCTCCCATCGCCAGCGCCGTCCGCAGCGCGTTTTCAGCACGGTCCGGCCCGATGGTGATGACCGTCACCTCGCCGCCGAACTTTTCCTTTAACTTGATTGCCTCTTCCACGGCATACTCATCGTACGGGTTGATGATGAATTCAACGCCGTCTTCATTGATCTGGCCATCCTTGATGGTGATCTTCTCTTCCGTGTCGAATGTCTGCTTGAGACAAACCACAATATTCATACAAAATCTCCTCT
>LZRT01000045.1 GCA_002159075.1 Bacillus thermozeamaize | reverse complement strand
GACTAGCATTTTGCGTAAGTACTCGCGACGGCTTTGTAGAGACATTCTCACGTCACATCCCCTCAGTAAGATTTTGACGTGAGCGATCCACAATCCTTTCGGTAAGATTTTACCTGAGTGATCGCGGAGCGTTGACTTTATACAGGTTGATCCATATAATATAATGCATACAATGTTCGATAAAAAAGCCCAATCTCCTGAATATAATGATAGCAAGAAGGACTTGAATACAACATCGTTACGATACCAACAGGCGAAGAAGAGGAGTAGTAGCCTTCAAACCCTTCATTCAGAGAGTCGGTGGCTGGTGCAAACCGATATGCAGGGCAGGCGAACTCGCCTCGGAGCCGGCCTGGGGAAAACGACAGTACCCTCGCCGTCAACCCCGCGTTAAGGGAAAATGAGTGGGCAGGCATTGCTTGCCAATTAGGGTGGTACCGCGGGAACAGATGCTGTTTAACACCTCTCGCCCCTAGCTAAGCTGAGGGTGGGAGGTTTTTTCGTGGAGAGCAGTCAGCAAACCTGGCGTGAGGAGGTTGATTTATGAACACATTGGTGACCAGGACATACAATCCAAAGGAAATTGAGCCAAAGTGGCAAAAGATCTGGGAAGAGCAAGGAATCTACCGGACGCAGGAAGAGGAAGGCAAGCCCTGTTTTTATGCCCTGGAGATGTTTCCATACCCATCCGGGCGGTTGCATATGGGACATATGCGTGTCTATTCGATTGGCGATGTGATTTCCCGTTTCAAACGGATGAACGGCTATCAGGTGTTGCACCCGATGGGTTGGGATGCCTTTGGACTGCCTGCGGAAAACGCGGCCATTCAACATGGCGTCCATCCCCGCAAGTGGACGCTGGAAAACATTGAACATATGAAAAAACAGCAAAAACAACTGGGCGTCAGTTATGATTGGGACCGGGAGATTGCCACCTGCCTTCCCGAGTATTATCGCTTTACGCAAGAGCTGTTTTTGCTGTTTTACGAGCGAGGACTGGCCTATCGGAAGAAGGCGGCGGTAAACTGGTGTCCCGGTTGTACAACGGTGTTGGCGAACGAACAAGTGGAAGACGGCAAGTGCTGGCGTTGCGATTCGGAAGTGGTCAAAAAAGAACTGGAACAGTGGTTTTTGAGAATCACCGATTATGCCGAACGGCTGCTCCAGGATTTGGATGGTCTGGACGGCTGGCCGGAGCGCGTTCGTACGATGCAGCGCAACTGGATCGGGAAGAGTACAGGAGCCGAAGTGGTATTCGCGATTCCCGAGATTGGTGAAAAGGTTTCCGTCTTCACGACCCGGCCGGACACGTTATTTGGTGTCACCTGCCTGGTTCTTGCCCCTGAACATCCGCTCGTTCCCCGGCTGGTGAAGGGGAAGGAGACGGAAGCGGAAGTCCTCGCTTTTGTGGAAAGAATGCGTCGCGAAAGCGAATTGACGCGAACCGCCGCTGATGCGGAAAAGCTGGGCCTTTTCACGGGCGCTTACGCGGAGCATCCGCTTACCGGCGAACAGATTCCGATCTGGATCGCCAATTATGTGTTGGTCGACTACGGAACTGGGGCTGTCATGGTGGTGCCGGCACACGATGAGCGGGACTTTCAGTTTGCCAAAAAGTACAACTTGCCGATCAAAGTGGTGATTCAAAACCCTGAGCGGAATTTGGTCGCTGAGGAGATGACCGGGGCCTATGTAGAGGATGGCGTGATGGTCAATTCCGGGCCCTTTGACGGCATGGACAGCAGAGAGGGAATTGCTGCTGTCAGCCGGTATTTGGCGGAACAAGGAAAGGGCGGGCCTGCCGTTTCCTACCGCATTCGCGACTGGCTGATTTCCCGCCAACGTTACTGGGGCTGCCCGATCCCGATTGTCTACTGTGATCATTGCGGGGTGGTTCCGGTTCCCAAGGAACAATTGCCCGTCTTGCTGCCGGATGACGTGGTGTTCGACGGCAAACGGAACCCATTGACCACCTCTGAATCTTTTGTCCATACCACCTGTCCGCAATGCCATGCCCCCGCCCGGCGTGAGACAGACACGATGGACACCTTTATCGACTCATCCTGGTATTTTTACCGCTATACCAGCGTCCATGAGAAGGACCGGCCATTTGACCCGGAAAAGGTGAAAAAGTGGTTGCCGGTCGACAAATACATTGGCGGGATCGAGCACGCGGTTTTGCACCTGCTGTATGCCCGGTTTTTTACGAAAGTGCTTTATGATGCAGGGTGGGTAACGCATCAGGAGCCGTTCAAGAGCCTCTTGACCCAGGGGATGGTCTTAAAAGACGGGGCGAAGATGTCCAAATCAAAAGGGAACGTCGTCAGCCCGGATGAAATTGTGGAAAAATACGGCGCAGACACTGGTCGTTTGTTTATCCTGTTTGCGGCGCCTCCCGATCGCGATTTGGACTGGAGCGATTCCGGGGTGGAAGGCAGCCACCGCTTCCTGAACCGGGTCTGGCGCCTGGTTGAGCAAAACCTCCATCTTTTTTCGGAAAAAAGGCCGGCCCCTAACCCGCAGGATGAGGCCAGCAAAGCGCTGCACCGCCTGACCCATTACAGCATTAAAAAAGTGACCGAGGACATTGAGGAGCGGTACCATTTCAATACGGCGATTAGCGCCATTATGGAACTGGTCAATGGCATTCAGGACCTGGGGAAAGAGGCGGAAAGCGGAACGGTTGCGCAAGCCATTGAAACGATGCTGTTGTTGCTCGCGCCGTTTGCGCCCCATATTACAGAGGAGTTGTGGCATCTGATCGGTCATCAGGATAGCATCCATTTGCAGGCTTGGCCTGCTTATGATCCGGCGGCGTTGGTGCAGGATGAGGTGGAGATCGCGGTTCAAATCAACGGAAAAATGCGTGCAAAGTTAAAAGTCGCCGCAAAGGCGGAGAACACGGAAGTGGAACAGCTGGTGCTCTCGCATCCCCGCGTCAAGCCACACCTGGACGGCAAGACCGTCCGCAAGGTGATCGTGGTGCCTGGAAAGCTGGTCAATATTGTGGTTGGCTAAACATCCGCCAGCCCCGTTGCCTTAGGCACGGGGCTCATCTGTTCCGGAGGATGGCCTGAACGTTTTTGACATCTTCCTCGAATTTGGCGTGTGTGATCTGGAAAAGTTGATGAAAAAGTCCGTCCATCTGTTCTGCCAACAGATTCAATCCCTGTTCCGTAATCCCGCCAGGCACGGAAACTCTCTCTTGAATCTCCTTCAGGGTCAACCCTTCTTGTGTCAGCAGCTTGGTTGTCCCTTCGAGCATCTGGATCACGAGCGAATCAGCCAGTTGGCGGGGGATGCCGGCCACCTCAACGGCAGCCCTGGCCAGCTGTTCCATGATTTGGCTTAAGAAGGCCGGGCCGCAACTGCTCAGATCGGAGGCAACGCGAGTAAATGCTTCCGGTATTTGTATAGGCGTACCTATCTGGGAGAACAGTTTCTGATAGTTTTCCTGTTCAGCGGGACTGATGCGCGGATGATAGGTTAACAGGCAGGCCCCGGAGTGTGCCAGATTGGTGATGCTGGGGATGAATTTGATCAGCTTGCAGGGGATGAATGCTTCCAGATGCGCCAGCTGGATCGGGCTGGTGATGACAACGACGGTTTGGGACGGATGCAAAGATGTGGCGATTTCATCCAGAACCTTTTGGAACTCCATTGGTTTGACGCAGAGAAAAAGAAGCTCAGCCTGTCTGGCCACCTCGATATTGGAAACGGCCACTGTGATTCCCTTGTGTTTGCTTGCGATGACATGGGCTTTTTGAGGGGTTCGATTGTGGATGATCACCTGTTCTGGCACAAATGTGCGGGCGCGCAAAAAGGCATCGATGAGGATGCTGCCCATCGTTCCAGTGCCGATAAATCCTACATTCCCGGAAAAGCCTGCTTCCATACTTCTTCCTCCCCTTGCGCAAAGCGTAACCATCGTTGATCCATCATATGAATGGAAAGGAAAGATTATGCCGACAAAGCGGTTCCAATGAAGAAAGTTGGATAAGTTTCCTATTTCACGTATAATGAAAACCGAGAAGTACGATTTCTGGGAGTTGCAAGGAATGCGCTGGAGCGAACGGGAAAAGCGGTTGGGGATCCTGCTGTTGCTGAGCGGCCTGGTGCTGGTCAGTTTGATCCTGTATCAGCAGTTTGGCCGTGATCCGGCACCGCCAATGACATTTCCTGCCTATCAGGAGGAACAGGATTCGACACAGGAACCCGCGTCAGGTCAGTCGAATCAACCGGAACCACCGGTTGCTCCCGTGGTGGTTGATGTCAAGGGCGCCGTCAAACATCCCGGAGTTTATTCATTGCCTGCCGGCGCGCGTGTTGTGGATGCCATTGAACGGGCCGGCGGCCTGTTGGAGGAAGCGGACCCGGACCGGATCAACCTGGCGCAGCCGCTCACGGACGGCATGGCATTTCGCGTTCCTTTTCAAGGAGAGCAGGACAATCCGCCTTCCGAACCGTCTGTGGCGCAATCCGCTGGCGTTTCCGGTTCTTTGCCCGGGGCTGGCAAGGTGAACATCAACACCGCCACGGAGGCGGAACTGGATACCTTGCCAGGGATAGGTCCGGCGAAGGCGGCGGCGATTGTCAAGTACCGGGAAGAACATGGCCCTTTCCAGGAGATCGGCCATTTGACCAGGGTGCCTGGCATCGGGGAGAAGACATTTCAGAATCTGCAGGATTTGATCACCGTCCACTAGGCGGAATCATGTTCCAACGACAAAGGAGGCGTATGGAATGTCCAGATTGTTTGTCCCTTCTGATGAACGCATGAGACAGGTATTGGAAGATGCAAAGCGGATTGCCGTTGTCGGACTGTCCAATAAGCCGGAGCGAGACAGCTACCAGGTGGCCAAGTACCTGCAGGAGCAGGGGTATGAAATTATTCCCGTCAATCCGACGGTGGATGAGGTGTTGGGCCAGAAAGCTGTGGCGTCACTCAAGGAGATCGAAGGCGAAGTGGACATTGTGGATGTGTTCCGGCGCAGTGAGGAGGTGCCGGCGGTTGTCGATGATGCCATCGCCATAGGCGCCAAGGCCATCTGGCTGCAACTGGGCGTCATCCACGAAGAGGCTGCACAGAAGGCAGAGGCTCACGGTTTGGACGTGATCATGGATCGTTGCATCAAGGTGGAGCATGCAAGATTGTTTGCGTAGAGGGAGAGAGGAATGATACTCAACGACAGACAAATCATCGAGCTGGCTGAGCAAGGGATGATTGAGCCGTTTGTTCCCCGAAATGTCCGCCAGTTGGATGAGAATGGGCAGCGCGTGATCTCGTATGGTGTCTCTTCATTCGGTTATGACCTTCGGGTCGGCCGCCACTTTAAGGTGTTCAGCAACGTCCATAATGCGATTATCGATCCGAAAAATGTCAATGAGCGGGCATTTGTCGATATCGTGGCGGAGGAAGGATACATTCTGATTCCTCCCAACAGCTTCGCACTGGCCCATTCAATCGAATATTTCCGGATTCCACGCGACATCATGGCGATCTGTGTCGGCAAGTCCACCTATGCCAGATGTGGCATCATCACCAATGTGACTCCTTTTGAGCCGGGTTTTGAGGGGCAAATCACGCTGGAAATCAGCAATACGACGCCGCTTCCGGCCAAAATCTATGCCAATGAAGGGATCTGTCAGGTGTTGTTCTTGCGCGGGGAACCCTGCGAGGTCAGTTATGCGGATCGCAACGGCAAATACCAGGGACAGCGGGGGATCGTGACACCGCGGATTTAGTGCCGGGAAGGAATTCCTCTGCCTGTTGTCGAAATGACCACACATCGGGAGGGTGTGTGGTTTTTCGTGCATGAGAGGGTTTGGCTGATTGCCGGTTTTTTGGCGGGAGTGGCCATCGGCTATCCGCTGGCCAGAACAATGGCCGTCTGGGTCCTGATCACAGCTTTCATCAGCTGGGTTGCCTGGATGCTTGTGCGCAGACGGGCGGCTTTGTTTCTCCTGTTCCTGGCCGCCTTTTTCGCCGGACTGGCCTATATGAGCTGGGTGGAAAGGACAAATCAATCTGCCATTTCAAGCATCCTTCAGCCAGCAGAAGAGCGTCCCCCGGCAGGATGGGCGGATTCGGTTCGGCCATCTTATCAAGTGCAAGTTCGGGGGGAGATCCTGACGTCTCCCAAGGTAGACGGCGATCGGGTGCGGTTTGTCCTGCTCGTGCGAGAGCTGGACTGGCTGGGGAAAACCTACCGGCTTCGGGAGAAAGTCCAGATTACCTTGCGCCTTGAAGAGCAATGGGAGCAACAGGCGGCTGCGGACTTAAAGCCCGGTCATCACCTTGCGTTGCCCCTGACGCTCCGTTCCCCGAAAACTGCGGCCAATCCGGGCGGATTTGATTACCGCCGGTACCTTCACGAACAGCGCATTCATTGGTTGGGGGAACAGACAGGCATTCGGGCGGTTCAGGTGATTTCGTCGGAGTTTTCTCTCCGCGGCCTGGTTGATGACGGGCAAAAGCGGTTGCAGTTTGTCGTCGACGAATTGTATGACGGCGAGGTGGCGGCTTTTTTGAAAGGTCTTTTGGTCGGCGAGCGCGATGCGGTTGCGGCCCAGCAGGCCGATGATTTTTCCGCGTTGGGGATTGCGCACATCCTGGCCATTTCCGGTGGCCATGTGGCCATCGTGGTGGCTCTGTTGCTGACGTCGCTGCAAAGCATTGGCGTTTCCCGGGAACGGAGCATCGGGGTGACGTTGTGCTTTTTGCCGGTGTATGCCCTTTTGACCGGGATGCAGCCGCCTGTCATCCGCGCCGTGATCATGGCCGCGCTGGCTTTGCTGGCATTGCGGCAGCATCGTCCCTATGACAGTCTTTACGCTCTTTGCATGGCCGCCCTGCTGATGACAGTGTGGGATCCGTATTTGCTTTTCCAGGTCAGTTTCCAGCTCTCGTTCCTGATCACGTTTGGCATCATTCTCTGGACCGATCGGCTGGCCCAGTGGATGGCGGTCCGTCCGGGATGGTGGAACCGGCCTGCGGTCCGGTATCCTCTGGCGATGACGCTGGTGGCGCAGTTGGCGTCTTTTCCGCTCGCGATCACTTATTTTCACGAGTATTCGCTGCTGTCCACCCTGGCCAACCTGATCTTTGTGTCATTGCTCAGCCTGATCGTGTTGCCACTGGGGTACATCAGCTTGCTCATCGGCCTGATTTCTCCGGGCGGCGCATTTTTGCTGGCCGGATTGAACCAGAAGCTGAGCGAGCTGGTGCTGGCAGGAACTTCGCAGATGGCCCAGTGGCGTCTTTTTGCCACCACTTGGCCCACTCCTTCCCTGTATTGGATCGTCGTCTATTTTCTCCTGTGCGCCTGGCTGATGGCGCTCCTGCCGCAAAAGCACTGGTTGCCCCCGGTATATGAAGGGCGTCTTGCAGGGCGGGCCGCACGCCGGCTCATGCATTGGCGGCAAGTTTCGCCGCTGCTGGTGGTGTCCCTGCTCGCCGGCTGGATCGTCTTGGCTTATTTGCCGCATGGAACTTGGGAACGAGGGGTTCGCGTCACCTTTTTGGACGTCGGACAGGGAGACGCTGCCATTGTCGAAACGCCGCAAGAGGTGTGGCTGATTGATGGCGGCGGTCAGCTGAAGTGGGAACAGGAGGCGTGGCGAGAGCGGCGGGAGGCGTTTGACGTGGGGGAGGATGTGGTCTATCCTTACCTTCAACACCGAGGGATCCGGAAGATTGATGTGATGGTGCTGACGCATGGCGATGCCGATCACGTCCAGGGCCTGAAAGCAGTGGCCGAACGGCTGCCTGTCCGGGCCGTCCTGGTCAACGGCGGTCCTTCCACCCCCGCGCAGGCAGAGGTGCTGGAGGCCCTGCGGAAAAGGGAGGTGCCGATCTACCGGGCCCACAGGGGCCTGAGCTGGAAGTCCGGGGAAGGGATCAAGTGGGAAGTGCTTCACCCTCCGGAAACAGAACGGGTTGAAAATGACAACCGCCACTCCATTGTCATGCGTCTTTTGGCATACGGGCACGAGGTGCTGTTTACGGGCGATCTGGATGCGGAAGGGGAACGCCAACTCCTGTCTCAGGGAATGCTTCGCCCGGTGGAGGTGTTGAAGGTGGCTCACCATGGGTCCGACACCTCCACCACCCGTGAATGGCTTGCCGTTTTGCGGCCAAAACTGGCGGTCATTTCCGTAGGCGAAGGCAATCGGTACGGCCATCCTTCCCCTGAAGTTCTCCGGCGTCTGGAAGAAGCGGGAATTCCTGTGCTTCGCACAGACAGGGACGGGGCGGTCGTGCTTCGCTTTTTTCCACAGGGAAAGTGGCAGGTTCAAGTAGTGAAGGGTGATTGAGAAGGAAAAAAAGGAAAAAGTGAGGAGATATGATTGGTTCGCTTGCTCGCGTTGGACATAGACGGGACGATTCTGCGCGATGACGGTTCACTGAGTCCGTTGATGGCAGAGGTGCTCCGGAAAATCCAGGAAGAAAAGGGAGTCATGGTCACCTTGGCCTCGGGGAGGCTGCTTGACTCCATGCTGCCGTTTGCACGGACGCTTGCCGTCGACGTCCCGGTGATCTCGTCAAATGGCGCTTGCCTGACGCACCCAAAAACAGGCGAAAGGCTCTACTACCGGCCGATTCCGCTGCCGACGGCGAGAGAGGTTTTGGCTTACTTGGAGGATCAGATGCCCTGCGATCTGCTGGTCAACCACGAGAAGGGATTTTACATCAACCGCCAGAACTCTCTGCTGCACATGCCGAACCCGTCCCCCTGGGTCCGGGAACGGCTGGCACGCTGCACGGTGGTTGACAGGCTGGCGGATGAGGTCAACTTTGAACCGCTGAAAATCTCGATCATCGAAGAGTCGTCGGCCATTCCGGAGACGGTCGCTTCGTTGCAGAAAAGGTTTGCCAAAGCCCTGAGCATCTTTCCTTCTTCGGAATACAGCATTGATCTGAATGCCTACGCGGTGTCCAAGGGACGGGCGCTTGAGTACCTGGCGGCGTGGTTGGGGATTCGCCGGGAGGAGATCATGGCAGCAGGGAATGCTGAAAATGACCTGGACATGATCCAGTTCTCCGGTATCGGCATCGCGATGGGAAATGCCCCCGAACGCCTGAAGTCGGCAGCCGATCTGGTGGCCGGAGACAACAATGAAGACGGTCTGGCAACCTTGTTGCGCGACTATTTTGGCGTGTGAGGTGGCCTCATGCAGAGCAATCTTCGTCAGGCGATCCAGGAGTTGCGGCAGGGAAAAAGGGCGTCATTGTATGTGTTGTATGGAGAAGAACAATGGCTGATGGAAGAATTTGTCCGTCACGCAAAGGAGATCCTGGTGCCTGCATCGGTGCAGGATCTGAACGTCGCGACGTTGGATTTGTCCGAGTCGCCGCTCGATGAACTGCTGGATCAGGCAGAAACGTCGCCATTTTTAGCTGACTGCCGCCTGCTTGTTGCCAAAAACGCGCTTTTCTTCAGCGCCAATGCGCGGGGAAAGGCGGAGCATGACCTGGATCGTCTCCAGGCTTACCTGAACCAACCCGCTCCCCAGACCGTCCTGATTTTTCTCGTTCCGGCCGCCAAACTGGATGAACGCAAAAAACTGGTCAAGCAAGTCAAGCGCCAGGCGGTGGTCATCCCGTGCAAGCCATTGACTAAAGAGGCGCTCATCCGCTGGGTGGAGCGCCGTGCCAGGGAACGGGGCGTGTCGCTGTCGGCTGAGATGATTGAGGTGTTGCTCAGTCGTGTGGGCCAGCAGTTGGCTCTCCTTGACAGCGAACTGGAAAAATTGTCACTTTACGCGCTGAATCATCCGTTATCTCGCGAAGATTTGGAACGGCTGGTCCCACGGACCTTGGAGGAAGATGTATTCCTGATGGTGGATGCACTGCTGGAGGGACGTTCTGAGTATTTGTTCCGGATTTTCTACGATCTCATGCAAAAAAAGGAGGAGCCTTTGAAGCTGCTGGGCTTGTTCAGTTACCAGATGAGACTCCTCATACAAGTGCAACATTATCATTTCCTGGGTTATTCCAGCGCTCAGATTGCCGATGTCATAGGTGCGCATCCCTACGCGATCCAACGGGCGCAAAAGCATCTCCGAACGAAAAAACCAGGGGAATTCGCCCAGGTATTGGCGGATTTGTTGCAGGAGCTGGCGAGGCTGGACCGGGCAATGAAGTCCGGCCGTACACAGGCTGAGCGGATCGCCGATTTGGAACATTTTCTCCTGATTGCCTGTCAAAAAATCAAAAAACAGGGGGCTGTCCCGTCGGGATGACGACGGACAGCCCCTTCTGCGTGCTTAGGCATTGGCGGCTTTTGCCTGATTCCATTTTTTCATCAAACGGGATTTATGGCGAGCCGCTTTGTTTTTGTGAATCAGCCCTTTCGTGACCGCTTTGTCCAGCTTTCTGACTGCCAATTGCAACTCCTGCTCTGCCTTGGCCAGATCACCTGCTGCCAGTGCCGTTTCGTAACGCTTGATATAGGTCCGCAAAGCAGAACGTTGCGCCATGTTGCGCATGCGGTTCCGTTCGGCCACTTTGATCCGCTTTTTGGATGACTTGATGTTCGCCATCGTTTCACCCCCTTGCAGTTACACCCACAGATAAGACGAGTCGATTCTATCAAAATTCAGTTGGCTTGGCAAGGAATTGCAGGATCAATTGCAGTATAAATCAGGCAAAAGATGGGAAAAGAAGAAGGGTAGAACGGTTGGGCGAGGTGTTGGCAATGGATGAGCTGGATTTGTCACGTTATGCGGTCCAGACCGACCTGGCGTTGGAAGCCAGGCAATTGGCGCTGGACAAACATCCTGTCTTGGAGGGAGTGGAGATAGAGGAGGAAAAGGAACAAGGAGTCACGATCACGCGGATTCATGTTCTGAATCAGAAAGGGGCCCGGCAGATTGGCAAGCAGCCGGGTCGTTATGTGACCCTGGAAGCTCCCGGCTTGCGCAGCAAAGATACCATCTTGCAACACCGGCTGACTTCCCTCCTGGCAAGGGAGTTAAAGCGGTTCTTGCGGCAGATCGGCGTCGGCGACGAGGATCGTGTGCTGGTGATCGGCTTGGGGAATTGGAATGTGACACCGGACGCGCTTGGTCCCATCGTGGCGGGAAAAGTATTGGTTACCCGCCATTTGTTTGAGCTGATGCCGGATCAGGTGGAGCCTGGATATCGTCCGGTCAGCGCCTTGTCTCCAGGCGTTTTGGGCATGACGGGTATTGAAACCAGCGAAATCATTTATGGTGTGGTGGAAAAGACGAGGCCCGATCTGATTGTTGCGGTCGATGCGCTGGCCTCCCGTTCACTGGAGCGAGTCAATACGACCATCCAGATCGCCGATACCGGGATTCATCCGGGGTCGGGAGTGGGGAATAAGCGAAAGCCTGTCACGCGGGAAACATTGGGCGTTCCCGTGATTGCCATTGGCGTCCCTACGGTGGTGGACGCAGTCTCGATTGTCAGCGACACGATCGATTACCTGCTGGCTCACCTGGGCCGGCAGTGGAAGGAGCAGCAGTCGCCTCCGAAACCGGCCAGTGTGCTGACGCCCCAGGGATTTCAGCTTCCCGGCCCTTCTCCCCAATATACGGCTGCCGATTTGCCGGATCCGACGGTGCGGGAAGTGTTGATGGGACTTTTGGGGGGGTTGTCTGCGCAGGAAAAGCGACAGTTGATTCATGAGGTGTTGACGCCGATCGGCCACAACCTGGTCGTCACCCCCAAAGAGGTGGATACGTTTATCGAGGACATTGGGCACCTGATTGCGGGGGGATTGAATGCCGCTTTGCATGAAGCGGTGAATCTGGATAACCTGTCATCTTTCACCCACTGACGAGCAGCGGCGACGAACGGAAAGGTGCCGGCGCGATGGATGTTGGAGTGATCAATGAAAGATGTTTGAGTGACCGAGGAAATGTGGACAAGTAGGTCTATTCCTGGCACGCCGCACATACATTGAAGCAATGGAAGATGTTGTGGAACGGTTTTTTGTTGCATGTATGTGGGAAGGGGTGTCAAGGATTGATCAAGAAGAGGCGTCACCAATGGCGGTTCAGTCGTCCCAGAACCTGGAATATCCGCATGGCCATGTTCACGCGGCAACAGCTGTTGTTTGGATTCTGCCTGACATTTGCCGTGGCGTTGACAGGCCTGATGGTTGCCGGCATGCCCCGTTCCATGAGTGCGCAAGTTCCCCTGCAAGAAATGGCGGCGAAATTGCCTGGAGACACGTATGCCTCCTTTCTTCAGGAGGAACTTCCGCGCATTTCCGGTCAGCAAGAACAGCGCGGGTCGTGGGCGGGGACGTTCCTCGCCCAGCTGACGCAAATGCGCCTGGATGATCCGAAAGCCTGGCTGGAAAGCGAATTGCCCGGCTTTCGTGGCCAGGAATCTTCCTCCGAAGAACCGCTCAGGGAACAGGTGGACGTGGTCCGGGCCCTCACTTCCACCGAGGCACCTCCGCCAGAAGCGGTCGTGGCTGCGTGGAAAAACGAGCAGGAGGAACCACCGGCTTCCGAGCGCGCAAAAGAAGCGTTGACCACAGGCGGCAAGAAAGTGGTGTTTATTTACCATACACACAACCGCGAGGCCTACATTCGTGATTTGAAAGATAAGTCCAAGGCACGGGCCTATGATGCAAAAACCAATATCACCCTGGTTGGCAAGAGGCTGGCGGCGGAGTTGGACAAGCGAGGAATAGGGGCGGAAGTATCGACGAAAGATTACTGGTCCGAACTAAAAGGGAAATACCACTTGTCCTATGCCGCCTCGCGCAAGACCGTCCAGGCAGCCATCGCGCAAAACCGGGACATTCAGTACATTCTGGACATTCATCGCGATGCTTTGCCGCGCGAAAAAACCACGCGCAAGATCAACGGCGTCGATTATGCGGCCATTGTCTTTGTCGTCGGACAGGCCAACAAGAATTGGAAGCAAAACGAGCAATTCGCCAAGCAGCTCCACGAGGAGCTGAATAAAAAGTACCCAGGCCTTTCAAAGGGGGTTACGGGGAAAAACACCGAAGGTGGGCGAAGCAACGGCGAATATAACCAGTCGGTCCATCCCAACAGCATTCTCGTTGAAATCGGCGGACATGAAAATACGCTCGAAGAGGCGTACCGTTCCGCTGCGGCATTGGCAGATGCATTGGCCGCTGTGTACTGGCAGGCTGAGGCGGTCAGCGCGCCTGCTGCGCCGAAGGGGAACTGACCGACAGACGTTTTGAGGGGCGGTGAGGCTTGATGCGGACGTTTTTGGTCTCCTTCTTTCTCCTCTTTCTCTTGTTTCTTGGCATCTTTATCGGCATTCAATATGCGGAATATGGAATTCACGACGTTGAAGGACGGGACGAGCCGCCAAAAGGAGCCGCAGTGGCAGTCAATGCGGAGGGCGAAGTGGTGGAGCTGTCCTTGCTGGGGAAAACCTTCACCCGTGAGGAGTTTGCGGCCATCCGGGGGGATGCCCAGAACACCGAGAGCCTGGATGAGGAGGCAGCGTCGGGGAATATGTATGAGGAACTGGGACGTATTCTGGGAACCTGGGTGGAACAAGGGGCGCGCGGGCTGGCGGAAATGCTCTTGGGTTGGCTGGACGGGCTGATGTAAATGCAGCACGGCCAGTGAAATTCTGTCATCCTATCTGTGAATTTGTTATAATATGAAGTGCCAAAAATGGGGTTGGACACATGGGTTTGGATAAGCTTACAGGAGGAGAAAGATGGGAGATTCCCGAGAGCGACAAAAACGGATTCGTAACTTTTCGATCATCGCCCATATCGATCACGGAAAGTCGACATTGGCCGATCGGCTGCTGGAGTATACAGGAACCTTAAGCGAGCGGGAAATGGCGGAGCAAGTGCTGGACCAGATGGATCTGGAACGGGAGCGGGGGATTACCATCAAACTGACAGCGGTGCGGCTGAATTATACCGCGAAGGATGGCCAGGAGTACGTGATCAACCTGATCGACACTCCTGGCCACGTCGATTTTTCCTACGAGGTTTCACGCAGCCTCGCTGCATGTGAAGGGGCGCTGCTGGTGGTCGATGCGGCACAAGGGATTGAAGCGCAGACGTTGGTCAACGTCTATCTGGCGCTGGAGAACGACCTGGAGATCATTCCGGTGATCAACAAGATCGATCTGCCGAGCGCCGATCCGGAACGCGTCCGGCAGGAAATTGAGGACGTGATCGGGCTGGATGCCAGCGAGGCGGTACTCGCGTCGGCGAAAACGGGGGTTGGGATTGAGGAGATCCTGGAGCAGGTGGTCCGCCGCATTCCGCCTCCGGATGGCGACCCGGATGCGCCGCTGCAGGCGTTGATCTTCGATTCCCTCTACGACTCTTACAAGGGCGTGATTGCCTATATTCGCGTCATGAACGGGCGGATCGTGCCGGGGATGAAGATCAAGATGATGTCGACCGGAAAGACGTTTGAAGTCACGGAGGTCGGCGTGTTCAGGCCGAAAATGACCCCTGTGGAGGAATTGTCTGTCGGCGATGTGGGATATGTGATTGCCGGGATCAAAAATGTCCGCGATACGCGGGTAGGGGATACCATCACGGGTGCCGAAAGGCCGGCCGAAGCCCCCCTGCCGGGATACCGGCGGGTCAATCCCATGGTGTATTGCGGAATGTATCCAGTGGACAGCAGTGATTATGACCGGCTGCGCGAGGCTCTGGAAAAACTGGAGCTCAATGATGCCTCTCTCCGTTATGAACCGGAGACCTCCAGCGCTTTGGGATTTGGCTTCCGCTGTGGATTTTTGGGATTGTTGCACATGGAGATCATCCAGGAACGGCTGGAGCGGGAATACCAGATTCCGCTGATTACGACCGCCCCCAGCGTGGTCTATCATGTGTACTTGACCGATGGCAGCATGATGGCGATTGACAATCCCACCAAGATGCCGGAGACGGGCAAGATCGATCGGATCGAGGAGCCTTATGTCAAAGCCACCATCCTGGTGCCCAATGATTATGTGGGCACGGTAATGGAGCTGTGCCAGGGCAAGCGGGGCATTTTCCAGGACATGCAGTACCTGGACACCCGTCGTGTCACGCTGACCTACGAGATGCCACTGGCTGAAATTGTCTATGATTTCTTTGATCGACTGAAATCGGGCACAAAAGGGTACGCCTCCCTGGATTATGAATTCAGCGGCTATCGCCCTTCCAATTTGGTGAAAATGGATATCCTGCTCAACGGTGAACCGGTCGATGCGCTCTCGTTTATCGTACACCGGGACAAGGCTTACCACCGCGGGCGTCAAGTGGTTGAAAAGTTGCGCGAACTGATACCCCGGCAAATGTTTGAAGTGCCTATCCAGGCCGCCATTGGCAGCCGTGTGATTGCGCGTGAGACGATCAAGGCCATGCGCAAAAACGTCCTTGCCAAATGCTACGGCGGCGATGTCTCGCGCAAGCGGAAGCTCTTGGAGAAGCAGAAGGAAGGCAAGAAACGGATGAAATCGGTGGGCAAGGTGGATGTGCCGCAGGAAGCGTTCATGGCTGTCCTGAAGATTGAAGACTAGAGGGGGCCGGAGGGATGGGAGCAGGCGCCGTTTACGTGCATATCCCTTTTTGCACCAATAAATGTTATTATTGCGACTTCAATTCCTATGTGCACAAGGGACAGCCGGTAGAGGATTACCTGGACGCATTGTTCCGTGAGATGGAGTTGACCGTTGCGGAAGAACCTCCCGGGGAGATCGCTTCCGTTTTTATCGGCGGAGGCACGCCGACCGTACTTACGCCGGAGCAGCTGGCGCGCCTGCTTACGGCGATCCGGCATTATTTCCCGAAATGGAAAGCCGATTGTGAAGTGACGGTGGAAGCCAATCCCGGCACCGTGGATCGGGAGAAACTGGCCGCATTGCGGGAAGGGGGAGTCAACCGCCTCAGCATCGGCGCCCAAAGCTTTGACGCCTCTATGCTAAAACGGCTGGGAAGGATTCACCGTCCGGAGGACACGCTTCGCAGCGTCGAGTTGGCCCGGCGGGCCGGTTTCGAGAACCTTTCCATTGACCTGATGTTCGGCCTTCCCGATCAGACCATGGAGCAATTTCAAGATACGCTTCGGCAGGCGCTGGCCCTCAGGCTTCCTCATTATTCCATTTACAGCCTGATCATTGAGGAAAATACGCCCTATTATACCTGGTACCATCAGGGGCGTCTGGCGCTGCCTGGCGAGGATGAGGAACTGGCCATGTATCTGACCGCCATCGAGGAGATGCAAAAGGCGGGATATCATCATTATGAAATCAGCAACTTTTGTCGGCCGGGAATGGCATCACGGCATAATCTCACTTACTGGCGAAACGAAGAATATTATGGGTTGGGTGCCGGGGCACACGGCTTCCTGAACCAATGCCGGTACGAAAATATCAGGGAGATCGGACCCTACATCCAAAGACTGCGTCTTGGGCAGCGTCCCGTTCGCCACTCGCACAAGGTCAGTCGCCAGGAGGCGATGGAGGATTTCATGATGCTGGGTTTGCGTCTGCGCGACGGGGTGGAATGGGAGCGGTTTCGTGAGCGGTTCCGGGTTTCCATCCGTGAAGTGTTTCCAGATGTACTGGACGATCTGGAGAAGGAAGGACTGATTGAAGTGGATCGACGGGGGATTCGCCTTTCGCGACAAGGCCTGTTGTTTGGCAATGAGGTGTTTGCCTCCTTCCTCTCGTTGGGCGAGTCCGCCGCGACCTGAAGCGGATCCACACGCTGTGCAGTCAATGTCCCGAAAATGATTGACAAAAGGACGGGGAGTTTGATACCTTTGAAGTAATATTTTAGCACTCGTTTAGCAAGAGTGCTAATAAGGGGGTGGGAAAGATGCTGACCGAACGACAACAACGGATTCTCCAGATCGTGGTGGAACATTATATATCAGAAGCGGAACCGGTCGGATCGCGGGTGGTTTCAAAACGGGGGAACATGCCGTACAGTCCTGCCACCATTCGCAATGAGATGGCTGATCTGGAAGAGATGGGTTTTTTGGAGCAACCACATACATCCGCTGGACGCATCCCTTCGGAAAAAGGGTATCGTTATTATGTGGATCGGCTGATACAGCCCATGTCCATCTCGATTGAGCAGATATGGGAGTTGAAACGGCTCCTGACGGAGAAAATGATCCACACGGAACAGGCGATTCAGCAGACGGCAGAAATTTTGTCCAACCTGACCAATTACACCGCGTTCATCCTGGGGCCTGAAGTATACGAGGCTTCCTTGAAGTATCTCCAGCTCGTTCCGATTACTGACCAGACTGCGGTCGTGATCATCGTTACGAACACGGGGCATGTGGAAAACCATAAGGTCACCATTCCGGATGGCATTCCGCTGAACGAAGTGGAAAAGCTGGTCAACATTCTCAATGTAAAATTGAAGAATGTGCCGCTTTACCAGCTCAGAACACGCCTTCGCCAGGAAATTGCCGAAGAAATCAAGCGGCACCTGTCAGAATACGAAGCCTGGATGAAGTTTTTGGAGTCGCTGTTGGCCGTCCGGAAATCGGAAGAACGTGTGTACATGAGTGGTGCTGCCAAAATCTTGTCCCACCCCGAATTTCAAGATGTCAACAAAGTTCGCAGTTTGTTCGAGTGGCTGGAAGATCAACAGGAGTTAGCCAGTATCTTGGAAGAAAGACAAGAGGGCATACAGGTTCATATCGGTCAGGAGAACAAGGTGGAGGCCATCAACCATTGCAGCCTGGTCACTTTTACCCATCTGGTTGACGGTCGCCTGGTCGGTACCATTGGGGTTTTGGGTCCGACGCGCATGCATTACAATAAAGTGATTGGACTGCTGAATTCCTTGTCCAGCGACCTGACCAGCCTGTTTACCCGCTGGTACCAGATCGGCTCTTAGGAGGGTTATTTGTGACAGAACAAGAAAACCAGCAGCATCACCACGAACACAAGGAACTTGGCCACGAACAAAAGGAAGAGCAACGCGAGGAAGATACGAACGGCAATACTCCTGTTGCGGAAGAGGCCTCTGAATCTGCGGAAGAAGAGGTCTCTGACCATGCACAGGAGTCCGAGGCCGATGAACGGGAACGGGAGATTCAGCAGTTGCGCGCGCAGCTGGAATCTGCCCAAGCGGAAGCCCAAGAGAATTATCAGCGGTTTTTGCGCGCGCAGGCCGACTTCGAAAATTTTCGCAGGCGCACGCGACAGGAAAAGGAGGAGCTGGCCAAATATGCGGCGGCCGGAATCATCGAGTCCCTTTTGCCTGTCATCGATAATTTCGAACGGGCGATTGTGGCGGGAAAAACTGCCGATGCTGATTCCCCCTTGCTCCAGGGAGTCGAAATGGTATACAAACAATTGATGGATGTCCTTTCCTCGGCAGGATTGGAAGAAATTGAGTCCCTGGGGAAGCCTTTTGATCCATTCCTGCATGAAGCTGTGATGAAGGAACCTTCCGAAGACCACGAGGAAGGGACTGTGATTGAAGTGCTGCAAAAGGGGTATCGCCTGAAAGATCGGGTGATCCGCCCTGCCATGGTTAAAGTGAGTGGGTAGACAACCGATGAAATAGTGGAGGGAATCGTATGGGAAAAGTGCTAGGCATTGACTTGGGAACCACCAACTCCTGTATGGCCGTGATGGAAGGCGGCGAGGCGATCGTCATTCCCAACGCCGAAGGGGGACGGACGACGCCTTCCGTCGTCGCTTTTACAAAGGATGGTCAACGCCTTGTCGGCGAGGCCGCCAAACGCCAGGCGATCACCAACCCGGAGCGGACGATCATCTCGATCAAGCGTCACATGGGGACCAATCATAAAACCAACATTGAAGGCAAGGAATACACACCGCAGGAAATTTCTGCGATGATCCTGCAGAAGCTGAAGGCGGACGCGGAAGCTTATCTGGGAGAACCGGTGACGCAAGCGGTGATCACGGTTCCTGCCTATTTCAACGATGCCCAGCGGCAGGCCACCAAGGATGCGGGACGGATTGCGGGTCTGGAAGTGCTGCGGATCATCAACGAACCGACAGCCGCCTCTTTGGCGTATGGCTTGGATAAGGAAGAGGACCAAACGATTCTGGTCTTCGACTTGGGCGGCGGTACCTTCGACGTCTCCATCTTGGAACTTGGCGACGGATTTTTTGAAGTGAAAGCCACCAGCGGGGACAACCATCTGGGCGGCGATGACTTCGACCAGCGGATCATCGACTATCTTGTCGAGACGTTCAAGGCGCAGACCAACATTGACTTGAGAAACGACAGGATGGCGATGCAACGCTTAAAAGAAGCGGCTGAAAAAGCGAAAAAAGATCTCTCGGGCGTTTTGACGACCAATATCTCGCTGCCGTTTATTGCCGCGGATGCCACCGGCCCAAAACACTTGGAGCTGGATTTGACACGTGCCAAGTTTGAAGATCTCACGCGGGACTTGGTGGAACGGACGCTGGGTCCGACCCGGCAGGCATTGAGCGATGCCGGCCTGAGCCCGAGCGACATCGACAAAGTGGTGCTGGTTGGCGGTTCGACGCGGATTCCGGCAGTCCAGGAAGCGATCAAGAAACTGATCGGCAAGGAACCTCACAAAGGGGTCAACCCGGATGAAGTGGTGGCGCTTGGCGCTGCCATCCAGGGCGGTGTCCTGTCAGGCGAGGTCAAGGATGTCGTGCTCCTGGATGTCACGCCGCTGTCGCTGGGGATCGAAACCCTGGGCGGCGTTTTTACCAAATTGATCGAACGGAATACCACCATACCGACAAGTAAGTCGCAGATCTTTTCGACGGCCACAGATAACCAAACCTCCGTGGAAATTCACGTGCTGCAGGGCGAGCGGCCGATGGCTGCCGACAACAAATCCTTAGGCCGCTTTACGCTGACCGACATTCCGCCGGCGCCGCGGGGCGTGCCGCAAATCGAGGTCACCTTTGACATTGACGCCAACGGCATTGTCAATGTGTCGGCAAAGGATTTGGGAACCGGCAAGAGCCAGAAGATCACGATTACCGGTGGCAGTGGTCTGAGCGAGGAAGAGATTCAACGGATGATCAAAGAAGCGGAACTGCACGCGGAAGAGGACCGCAAGCGGCGTGAAGCGGCCGAGTTGCGAAATCAGGCCGATCATCTGATCTTTACCACCGAGAAAACCTTGAAGGATCTCGGCGACAAGGTGGATAAGGCAGATGTGGAAAAGGCCAACCAGGCCAAGGATGAATTGAAAAAGGCGCTGGAAGGCAATGACGAGCAAGCGATCAAACAGGCCATGGAAAAACTGAACCAGGTGGTTCAAGAAATGTCCGTCAAACTTTATCAGCAGGCGGCGCAGCAGGCACAATCTGCACAGAACGCCTCCGATTCCGGGGCAACTGGCCAGAATGGCCAGAAAGAGAACGTGGTGGATGCTGAATACGAAGTGGTGGATGACGATAAAAGTGAGTCCAAATGACAAAGGCAGGCCGATTCATGTTCGGCCTGCTTTTTCCTTGGCCATAGGCCACATCAGGTGATCCGTAGTTTGTGTGTGTATGCTGATTGTTGCCTCTTTTCCTTTTTTCGCGTATAATGAAACTATATTTAACTCGTGGTGAAGCGAGGTGCTCGGGGATGGCGAAGCTGAATCAGCACCAGATTGCCGTTTATATGCGCTATCTTTCGCAATGGGAAGAGAAAGACCAGCGGCTGGAAAAAACCTTTCTGTTTGAACGTGATGAAGAGGCGATTCAATTTGTCAGCCTGTTCTGCGCAAAGGCGAAAGAGCTAAAGCACCTCCCGGAAATTCACCTTACATCTCGTCAAGTTCAGCTCAGGTTGTATACCGTCGATCACGAAGGACACGGCATAACGGGAAAAGATTTTGCGCTGGCGATGGCTGCCGATCAGATTTTTCGTCAGTTTGTCCGTTCACAAGTGGTATAATGGGTTCATAGGGACGGTCCCGTTGGGGGCCTTTTTCTTTACAGCCATTCATGGAATGAAGGGTGATAAAGATGTTGCCACCGATGGTTCCTTATCTCATGCAAACGGGGCACCTTACCTATCAGGATGTGCAGCTTTATTGGAGGGAAGCGAACAAGGCCGTCGAACGAGTGGAGATGGTTCCTTCCGGAAAGGGCATTTCCTCCTGGCTGACGCAGCTTTATCTGCTGCGCCGCGACACCGCTGGCTACGAGAAAGGAACGGCTCATGCTCGTCATCCGGACGATTTGTTTCGTCGCACCGTGGAAAGGCAATTATATCCCCATCTCGGACAGCACGTTGATGGATACATATGAACTTTGGTACAATACACTAGCATGACGTTTAGGTTTCAGGGGACGAGTTGGGCTGAAGACGAGGAGGAATGCCATCTTGACACTACGTCATTCGAGAAATTGGTTTGTGATCATCGGGACCGTTTTCGTGTTACTGGCGCTTACCGCTTGCACCACGGGGAAGGGGGAAGTGGTGGCTGAAATCAACGGTGAGGTGATCACCAAAGAAGAGTTTTATCAGGAGTTGCTGAAACAGGGCGGGAAACAATTGCTGGATCGGATGATTGATCAGAAATTGATCCAGCAAGCTGCCAAAGAAAAAGGCGTTACTGCCACTGAACAACAGGTCCGTGAGCGGATGGATGAAATGAAGGAACAGTTTGGCGGCGATGCGTCATTTCAGATGTATCTGGCCCAGTATGGGATTACGGAAGACATGCTCAAACAAGATGTCCGCAATCAACTGCTGATAGAAGGCCTCTTGAAGCCGGAGATCAAGATCAGTGAAGAAGAGATAAAGGCTTACTTTGAGGAGAACAAGGACATGTTTGGAGAACCGGAGCAAGTGAAAGCCCGGCACATCCTGGTAGAGACGGAAGCGCAGGCCAAAGAAATTCGCGCCAAGCTGGATCAGGGTGAATCCTTCGAAGAGCTGGCCAAGCAGTATTCCACGGACGAGGCCAGCAAGGCCAACGGCGGTGACCTGGGATATTTTAAACGCGGGGATATGGTACCGGAATTTGAAGAGGTCGCCTTTTCGTTAAAACCGGGTGAAACGAGCCAGCCCGTCAAATCCCAATTCGGCTACCACATCATCCGTGTTGAGGATCACAAACAGCCCGTGCCGGCCAAATATGAAGAAAAGAAAGAAGAAATTCGGCAGCAAATTCTTCAGCAAAAAATTGCGGAAAAGATGGAACCATGGCTGAATGAGCTTCGCAACAAAGCCAAAGTCACCAACTACCTCAAATGAATCAGGACGCCAGGGGAAACGGCACGAATCGGTCATAATTTGGGATGAAATGGATAAAATAACCTTCGTCGCCACGATATACAATCGAGAAGGAGATGAAGGTGATGAACCGCTTCGTTTCACAATTGGCCGTTTCCCTTTTGGGGATATTCTTGCTTCTGGCATCCTTTCAAGGCGTTACGTCTGCTAGCGGCCAGGAGAATGGCTTCCTGCAGGGTGAAGCCAGTCGGAGCCATGATGACGGGACGGTTGAACCGGATAGCGAACATTCCCATGTATCGTTAACCGAGAAACAGAAGAAACGGCTGGCTGAAATTCACCGTCGTCTGTACGAAGATCACGTCAAATTGATTGAGCTTTACGCGGAATACGGGTTGATTACTGAACAGACGAAACAGAAGAAGCTGAAGAGGCTGGAAGAACACTACAAGCGGAAGCAACAAAACGATTATCTGCCTTGTTGGCATAAAAAAGGCGAAAAACCGCGGGGAAGCGATGACTCAAGGGAAGAAATGACCCAGAAACCTTAAGCTGGATTGGATAGGGCTGTCCCATCGGATGAAATCGGGGCAGCCCCTTTTATATTTTTTTATATCAATATATAAATTGCTTGATCAGCGGCTTGATGCTGTCGATGGCAATGGCAAAACCGATGCTTTGAGAAGGTTGGGCGACAGCGACATTCACCCCGATCACTTCTCCGAGAATATTGATTAACGGTCCGCCGCTGTTTCCCGGATTGATTGCGGCATCGGTTTGGATGACATTGGGATAATACCGTTCAGCCGTTTTTAAGGGCCGGTTTTTTGCGCTGATTACACCGACAGTGACCGTATGGTCAAAACCGAGGGGATTTCCAACGGCGATCACCCACTCCCCGGGTTTTGTTTCAGCTGAGGATCCTAGTCTTAATGGCTTGAGCGGCTGGGGATGGTGAATGCGCAAGACGGCCAGATCCCTTTCCGGATTGGTCCAGACGACGTCAGCGTTTTTTTTGCGGCTGTTCCATAATTTTACATATACTTGTTCCGCCTGGTGTATGACATGTTCATTGGTCAGAATATACCCTTTGGGATGGATGATAAACCCGGTGCCGAAGCTGGATGTGCGAGGTTTTTTGAATTCCGGGAACAAATAGCGAAAAAAGTTGTCATCCAGATAACGGTTGCTGGCTTTATCCTGTGTTTCCAGCGAGACGACGCCTTCTTTAACCGTATCCACGACGTCGACAAAGGTGTTGAAAGGATGTTGGCTGGCGGCAGTGGACGTAACGTGTTCGGGTGTCATCTTGGATTTCCGTGAAGTACGACGGTACTTCATGATGTTCACCCCTCGCGTAGACTGTATTTTCAAGATATGTTCGAACAAGCGGAGGGGTGCCAGTCATTTCAACCTCGTTTCTACTCTGTGTTACAATAGGACTAAGCCTGAAAGAAAGCGAGAGAGATGAAAAACAGGGGGGTTTTTGTTGGAAACGTCCGCTTTACACACTGATTTTTACCAACTGACGATGATGCATGGCTATTTTAAAGAGGGAAAAGCGGATCAACGAGTGGTGTTTGATCTTTTTTATCGGCAAAATCCCTGCGGGAATGGCTATGCGATTGCGGCGGGCCTGGAACAGGTGATCGAGTATATACAGCAACTGCACTTTTCTAAAGAAGAGATTGATTATTTGCGAAGCCTGAAAATGTTTGAAGAGGATTTTCTTCAGCTTTTACGCAATTTTCGGTTCCAGGGCGATCTTTACGCGATTCCGGAAGGAACGGTCGTTTTTCCCAACGAGCCGCTGATTCGCATCGAGGCGCGCATCATCGAGGCGCAACTGCTGGAGACGGCTCTTTTGAACATTGTCAACCACCAGACGCTGATCGCGACAAAGGCGGCCAGAATAGTGAAAGCGGCAGGCGGAAAGCCGGTTCTGGAGTTTGGGTCGCGGCGCGCGCAAGGAATGGATGCCGCTCTTTACGGGGCCAGGGCCGCGATGATCGGGGGATGTGAAGCCACATCCAATACGCTGGCAGGAAAACGTTTCGGGATTCCTGTCCGGGGAACGCACGCCCACAGTTGGGTGCTCAGTTTTCCTTCCGAATTGGAAGCTTTCCGTGCGTACGCAAGGACATTCCCGGATAACTGCCTGCTGCTGGTGGATACGTATGACACCCTGCGCAGCGGATTGCCCAATGCCATTCGCGTCGCCAAGGAGCTCAGGGAACAGGGGCATCGTTTTCTCGGCATCAGACTGGACTCGGGAGATTTGGCGTATTTGTCCAAAGTGGCCAGACGGATGCTGGATGAGGCCGGTTTTCCCGATGCGATCATTGTCGCTTCCAGCGATCTGAATGAGGAAGTGATCGCCGACTTGCGATTGCAAGGTGCGAAGATTGATGTGTACGGGGTAGGGACAAGCCTGATCACATCAGAGGATTGTCCTTCGCTAGGCGGGGTGTATAAACTGGCTGCTGAGGAACACCAGGGGAAAATGATTCCGAAAATCAAGATATCGGAAAATACCAAAAAAATCACGACGCCGGGGATTAAACAGGTGACGCGGATTTACTTGCCGTCGGGCATGGCGACAGCCGATCTGATACACCTGATTGATGAGGAAGTGGATCCGGGCAAACCGCTGGAATTATTTGATCCTGTCGATACCTGGAAACGAAAAACGGTGGAGCGTTTTACCGCCCGTCCGCTGTTGGTCCCCGTTTTCATCAGGGGCGAGCTGGTCTACCAATCCCCTTCTGTCATGGAAATTCAGGCCTATGCCAAACAGGAATTGTCCACTTTTTCCGAAGAAATCAAACGCTTGATCAACCCGCATACCTACCATGTCGACTTGTCGCATCGGTTATGGGAGCTGAAAAACCGGTTGATTCTGGAGGGGCGAAACTCGAAAGCCAGAGGGGAAAAGGAGTAGATGCGCGCGGAGAAGGCAGCTGCATTTCTCCCTGATTTGTTGTACAATGATGACAAGCATGGGTCCTTGAGAAGTGGCAGGAACCATTTCCAAGCGCGGAGATGACACGAAAAGGAGGATGCATCATGGCTGAATCCAAAGTGAAATTGCGGGATAGCGAGTACTACTCCGAACGGTTGAAAATAGCCGCGCCTGTCGGCTTCTTTGTGCTTATTGGTTTGCTGATGGTGTTGATTCCTGCGATCTTTTGAAAAGCAGTGAGGCGAGGAGAAATATCTCTTCGCCTATTTTAATGGAGTGACGATGGCCAGCAATACAAAGAGCAACAAGACAAAAAACAGCACATATCTCACGGAAACAGATACCTTGGCATCCATGAGGGTAAAATCCCCTTTCCGCCGATCTTCATGCTCATTTCGTCCTCATGTATGATCTATCGTTTTTTAAAATATGCGGCGGCACATCCATGGGGATGGGTTTGTGCCATGGCGTATCACAATTTTTTCCTTTTCGAAAAACGGCGGGGCAATCCCTACATTTGTAGGGATTTTCTTTTTATACAATTTTATATATGCTAAAAATAGCTTTTATTGAAAGCGGATTCAGGTTTGGGGTTTCCGTTACCTGATGAAAAGAATGCCTTGGGAGGGGAGCATGTGACCGTTCAACTCAACGTCCAGACATTTCCGTTATTTATTAATGGCCAGTGGACGCCTGCCAGTACGGGGGAGACGTATGATGTGTTCAACCCTGCGACGGGAGCCGTCGTCGCAAAGGTGGCCAAAGGCAATGAGGAGGATGTCCATCGGGCGGTAAAGGCGGCGCGCGAAGCTTTTGATTCCGGTGTATGGAGCAACCGTACGCCGAAGGAGCGGAGCGAGGCGATGTTCCAGATTGCCCAGCTGATCGCCAAACATGCCCAGGAATTGGTTTATCTTGAAGCGATCAGTTCGGGGGGGACAATCCGCCGATTGGCTGCCTCTGACATCATGATGGTCGTCGATCTGTTTCAGACGCTTGGGAAGTTTATTCTGGAGTACCCCTACTCTGAGGTTTTGCCTGTCCCGGCCTATCCGGGTCCCGCACATGGCTTGATCTGGCGTGAGCCGGTTGGTGTCTGTGCGGCGATTACACCGTGGAATATGCCCATGATGCTGGCCGCCTGGAAGATTGCGCCAGCCTTGGCCATGGGCAACACGATTGTCATCAAGCCGGCCAGTTACACACCGTTGTCCACGCTGAAGATGGCAGAAATTATTTCCAAGGTTGTCCCGCCCGGTGTGATGAATGTGGTCACAGGTTCTGGGGCGGCAGTGGGGGAACCGCTGGTCAGTCATCCCGATGTGGACAAGGTGGCTTTTACCGGTTCGACCGAAGTCGGCCGCCGCATTATGCAACTGGCCTCCGGGACGATCAAGAAAACCACCCTGGAGCTGGGCGGGAAGTCGCCGAATATTCTGCTGGAAGATGCTGATCTGGAGATTGCGCTGCCCGGGAGCCTTTTTGGCGTTTTCCTGCATTCCGGCCAATTGTGCGAATCGGGGACCCGCCTGTTTGTGCCCGAGAAGATTTACGACCAGGTGATCGAAGGGCTGGTGAGGCTGACTTCCAAGTTAAAACTGGGTGATCCGCTGAATATGGCCACCGATGTCGGTCCGGTCATCTCGCGTCAACAAAAGGAGACGATCCTCTCGTACATCGAATCGGGCCTGGCCGCAGGAGCAAAGGTGGTCTGCGGCGGCAAAGAGGCGAAGATACCGGGATATGAACAAGGCCATTTCATCGAGCCCACCATTTTCGTCGACGTCACCAATGACATGAAAATAGCTCAGGAAGAAATATTCGGTCCTGTCTTGTCGGTGATTCGCTATAAGGATTTGGATCAGGCGATACAAATGGCCAATGACACGATGTACGGGCTGGCTGCGGGCGTATGGACGCAAGATGTGAACAAGGCCTTCGAGGTCGCCAAACGATTCCGTGCCGGTACTGTCTGGATCAACGATTGGCATCGCCTTCGCAGCGACGCGCCTTTCGGCGGATATAAGCAAAGCGGCGTCGGGCGTGAGCTGGGCAGGCATTCCCTGGATGAATATACGCAAGTCAAGCATGTCCATGCCACGTTGGTGCCGGAACTTGCGCAACGTTCCTGGTACAGGGTTCTTTTTTCGGAGATGTAGGAGATGAGACCGTGATTCGGTTTTCTGAAGCAGCCAGGCAGATCGTGGAGCGGATCCGGGAGTCGTTGCCGGAACCGCTGGTCATGGTGATTGGCAGCGGTTGTTGCGAAGGACCCGTACCCCAGTTGTATCCGGCGTCTGGCGTGCCCGTCAAGGGAGTTCAAGTATATGAGGAGGACGGACTGGCCGTTTATTTCCATGAGCCCTTCAGGCCGCAACCCGGCTTTCATTACGTCATCGATCTGGAAAAAGATGTGATCAATGATACGTTTTCCTTGGAAAGCCGCTACGATTGCCAATTTGTCCTTCGGTCATCACATATGATAGAGAGGTGAAGTGGATGTCGACCTCCTTTTCGCAATTTATGCAGCGAACAGCCATCTACAGCGGCGCAGGCGTGCGCTCGATGATTCCTGATCTGTTTCGTGGTTTTGGGGCCCGGCGAGTGGCACTGTTCAGTGACCGGGGCTTGGAGCAGGCGGGTGTGGTCGAGATGGTATCCGACCTCTTCCGCAACATCACCCAAGGTTCGGGGCCGGAGCTGGTTGGCATTTACCTGGATATTGATCAGGATGCGACCAGCACCAGCGTCAATCAGGCCCTTCGTTTTGCGCGGGATGTTGCGGCGGACAGCCTGTTGGCTGTCGGCGGCGGGAGCGTACTGGATACGGTCAAGGGCGTAAAATACGCGCTGCACTTGGGGATTCACGACATCAAGGATGCGATTCCCAGTGGGTTGAATCTGGTTTCATGGCCAGATGCGGCATACATGCCGATTCCGCACATCGCGGTTCCGACCACCGCTGGAACCGGATCAGAAGTTTCGCCCATTGCTGTCTTTTATAATGAGGCCATCCAAATAAAAGCCAATCTCATTCATCCGTTCATCAACGCGGATATCGCCGTTCTCGATCCGGAACTGACTGCCGGCTTGCCGCCTCGCATCACGGCCTTCACCGGATTTGATGCGCTGACACACGCGATCGAAGCGGTTGCCTCACCGCGCGCAACGGCCTTTACGGACGCCCACGCGCTGCACGCTATTCGCTTGATAGAAGCCAATCTGCCGGAAGCAGTGGAGAATGGAAAAAATTTAAACGCCAGAATGCAGATGCTGCAAGCCAGTACGATGGGGATTATCGCTTTTGGCATGTCGATGGCGGTCGTGCCCGTACACAATTTTGCACACGCTTATGGCGCTTTGTTCCGGATACCACACGGCCTGGCCTGTGCGGTGTTTTTGCCTGTTGTGATGGAGAGCCTGCCGCATTTGTACATGCCAAAAGTCGCTGACTTGGCTGAAGCGCTGCGGCTTGATGCACGGGGGAAAGCGCCGGAGCAGGTTCTTGGTGAAGTGGTCCAGAAGATCCGGACGCTGCAGCAACAGGTGGGTTTGCCTTCCACCTTCGCCGAGTTCAATATTTCAGCGGATGATTTGATCAAAACGATTGATGCTGTCGCCAGCGATCCGACTGCCGTGTTTTTCCGCTTGCCCGTGGAGTTAATCACCGCGGTCGGCGAAAAAGTGGCAGGTTTTTCCACTGTGTCAACATAAATGTTTCCGGTTCACGTTAGCGCTTTTACATGTATATAATTTTTATAAAATATTTATCATTTTATCAAATGCAAATGGAGGGATTAACATGCAAATCAGAGAGTTGGGCCAGTCGCGAGAAGGATATCAGTCATCCAGCGCGAAGCGGATCAATTGGAATTCACCGGCCTATCGACTGTATGAAAAGGCGAAGCTGTACGGGACATGGAATCCGAGGGATTTGGATTTCAGCCAGGATGCCGAGGATTTCAAAAGGTTGAACGAGCAGGAAAGGGAGTATGTATTGACCCTGGTCTCTTTGTTCGTCGCCGGCGAGGAAGCAGTGACCCTGGATCTGGTTCCCTTGCTGGGCGCTGTCGGCCGCCGCGGCGAGTTGGAAGACGAGATGTATCTCACGACGTTCCTGTTTGAAGAAGCCAAACACGTAGAATTTTTTACTCGATGGTTGGATGCGGTAGGCGTTACGGAAGACTTGAACGGTTTGCACGGGGAAAATTATAAGAAGATTTTTTATGAAGAGTTGCCGAAAGTGATGGATCGGCTGGTTACCGATGCCTCGGATGAGGCGCTGGTCAGGGCATCCGCCACGTACAATATGATTGTGGAAGGGACGTTGGCGGAAACGGGTTACTACGCTTTCCGTCAAACCTTGAAGAAAAACGGGCTGATGCCCGGGCTGCTGAAGGGGATCGACTACATCAACCGGGATGAGGGTCGGCACATCGGTTACGGCACCTACCTGATCTCCCGTCTGGTGAACAAGGACTCGCGCAATTATGATGTCTTCATGGATCAGATGAACAAGTTGTTCCCGTATGCCATTGGTTTAACCACAGAACGCAGTGATGAAAACGCAGGCGTGTTTGGGATGGAGCCAGGTTTTACAACGGAGTATGCGCAAAAACAGTTCGCCATCCGCTTGAGCAAGATTGAGCGGGCCAAAAAGCAGTCGATGCAGGAGTTGGTACAGGAAACCAACAAGGAGTTCGACACGCTGGATGAAGAGGTTGTCAGCGCTTCCTGATTTGGTCAGCATTGGGGAAAATCATTTCATCTCATCTCTCCCTGACATGTAACCGTAAACGATTGAAGGATGGACGCTCGTCGTCCATCCTCTTCTTTTTTGTCAAGAAATCAGTCCCATTTTCAAGGCAATGGCTACCGCATGCGTCCGATTCTTGGCATTCAGTTTTTTCATGGCTGCTGTGACGTAATCCCGCACCGTATATTCACTGAGGTGAAGGGCTTGGGCTGCTTCACTGATGGAGGCGCCTTCAGCCATCAATTTCAGGACATCATATTCCCTGGGTGAGAGTCGTACAGTGGACAGGGGCGAAAAATTCAATTGCTCGCCGTTCCAATATTTGACCAATGTTTCGGCTGCATGCTTGCTGAATTTCATCAGCGCCGTCAATGTGTCACTAGGCAGTTCGAATGGTTTTCCTTCGCCTTGATCCAGTATCGCCGCGCCGATCAATTTGTTTTTGGATGGAGCAAACAGTGGGGTGACCACCACGGATTCGAGTTGGAACTGTTTGACATAATGATTCGGCAATCCTTGTGCCGCGCTGGGTACATAAATAGGCTGAATTTTCTGAAGTCCATAGCTGATGAGGGGAATATTGGAAATATGTTCCCTGATTTTGCGAATGGCATGATCGTTGACCTGATAACCAAAAATGCCGATGCCGGAGTGATCTGTCTGCGAGTAGGAGAAGAGAGCCGCTCGTTCAAAAGGCAGGTAATTGACAAATCCGGCAGAAATTTTCTCCAGTGTCTCTTGCAAGTTTTTCGCTTGGATGATGGACTCGTCAAACAGAATCAGCGCATCTTTCCAATATCCTTCCTGCATCGCCAGGATCTGATGTTGTTTCAGGAGCTGCATCGCGAACGATAAAAACGGTTTCATAAATGCGCTTGTTTCTTTGGCTGTTGCAAACAACAGATTTTCTTGATTCAATGAAAAGGAGATGACCTCCGTTTGTGACGGTTCTTCGGGTTGTCCGATCAATTTTAAAATGGCTTCGATCAAAACTTCTTTTGTTTCTGCCTTGAGCATTTTCGTTAACTCCAGGAGCGGCAGGGGCACTTCGCGTTCCTTTGGAAAGAGCATGTCCTTTACCGCATAGCTGCCTGCCTGGTATTCCAGCCTGGCAATCCAGTACAGCGGGATGTCGTCAATACGGAACAGATGTTGTAAAAAATCCTGTACATCGATGGGGATGGAACCAGGTCCCAACACGTGTTGTCCGAGTATCGAAAAGAGATAGTGAATCACTTGGTGACGCTGGTAGTTTGCCCCAGGCATTTTGCGAACAGCCTGGTGGACCGTATTTTCCAATAAGGACAGGATGAGAATCAATTGGCTTGGTTCCATCTCCTCGGGAATTTGGGCTTGCCATTCTTCCCGTAACAACTTTAGGGTTTGTTCCGAATTTGTGCTGGTCAATGCCGGAATATATTTCAAGAACAGATGGGCGATCCAGCTGGTCTTGTGAACCAGTTTATGGTCATTCCAAGGCGGGGATTGATTCTCGGTCAACTGATACAACATTTTTTTCCAGTATTCTTGTATCGTCTGGCGATTTTCGAGAAATAACGCAGCCCCGTCATTCAAGAGCTGATCAAGCCGGTGATGCAAAGACAAACCCATGTTGGACCCTCCTTCATGATAGGTGGTGAAGGAGATGTGATAAAACATTCAGACACGTTTCTATACTTTGCTTTTTAATATATTGAAGAATAGGATGGTTGTCAAGATTATTCAGATTAAAACCGAGCATCCGAGACGTACATCGTGGAAAAGGAGAGACAAAATGCGTTATCGATTGGTTGCCATCGATGTGGATGGGACGTTGTTAAACGATCAGTATGAAATGCCTCCCCGGACGGTAGAGACGATGAACCGATCCCTGGATTATTGCCACGTGGTGTTGTGTACGGGACGCTCTCTGTTTTCGACAAAGCCGCTGCTCCAACATTTTAAAAAACCTATCCCTTTAATTTCGGACAATGGGGGAACCTTGTGGTTGCCGGAGAGGGGAATTTTGGAGCAGACCACCATTTCGCGGCAGGTTGTAAAAGAGGTTTTGTCGTTTTGCCGCGAGTACGGCCTGCATGTAGACTTTACGACAGGAGAAGGCATTTATGTCGAAAGTCTGAATGAGCAGCTATTGTCGATATACCGAAAATATTTTGCAGAGCCGAAAAAAGTGCGGGATTTGATGCAGCTTAAACAGATGCCGGTGAAGATCACCATCAGTGGCCCGCCACAGCAGATTGATCAGGCTTATCCTGAGGTCATCCGCCGATTCGCGGAAAAGGCGCAATTTTTCAGGAGCGGCCCTTATTTCATCGATTGCCTGGCCCAAGGCGTAAACAAGGGGGCCGCGCTGATGAAGGTCGCTTCCGCTCTTGGCGTGGACATAAGCCAAACGATTGCGATCGGCAATTATTTTAACGATTTGGAAATGCTTCAGTTGGCCGGACTGGGGGTTGCTGTGGCCAACGCGCCGGAGGAGGTGCGCGGACAGGCAGACCTGGTGACCGACAGCAACAATCACGAAGGGGTCCGTAAAGTATTGGAAAAGTTTATCCTCACATTCACCGAATAAGAGAAAGGAGCGGCGAACATGGTGACAGGTAACGGCGACAACGTTCGGTGCGAGAAAGCAGACCTTACCCTGAAAGAGATGCAAAAAATGGTGGATGATTATATCGGCCAGTTCAAAGTGGGTTATTTCAGCCCGTTGGCCATGCTGGCCCGCCTGAGCGAAGAGGTGGGGGAGTTGGCGCGGGAAATCAATCACCATTATGGGGAGAAGCCCAAAAAGGCAGACGAACCGGAAAACAGCGTGGATATGGAGCTGGCCGATTGCCTGTTTATCCTCGTCTGTTTTGCCAATTCGCTCGGCATTGATCTGGAATCTTCTTTTTACAAAATGATGGAAAAATTTCGTGTGCGGGATGCCGGACGTTGGGAATTAAAATGATAAACTATATTTTTGTATTAATTTAAAACTATGAAATGGTAAAAATGTTCTTGAATATTTTTTAAGTCCAATGTTAGAATAAGGGGTGTAAAGCAACTCATTCTCATGGAGGGATGCCCAAGGAAAGCGGGGTCACACAAGCCATCCAGCCATTGGCGCGCTTTTGTCACGCTTTTGTCAGATGGATGTTCCGGTTATTTATGAAAACGGTACCATTTCGCTGTGAAGCAAAGCGGGCTTTGTTGCAAGGACTGACTCATCTTGTTCAAATTCAAAGTTAAACCGGATCATTGGTTAAGACGAATACATTCATCGCAGATGAACCATTTGCCATCAGGAGGTGGTTGTGCCCATGTTGGTGCCTTTAACGCCGCTGGACTGGTTGCGCCGTGCGGTCAAGTATTACCCGGAAAAACTGGCTGTCGTGGACGAAGGAAAGCGCTTCACCTACAGGCAGTTCGCAGAGCGGGTGAACCG
>LZRT01000044.1 GCA_002159075.1 Bacillus thermozeamaize | reverse complement strand
CCATGGAGCGGGTGATGGGAATCGAACCCACGACAACAGCTTGGAAGGCTGTGGTTTTACCACTAAACTACACCCGCGTTCCCTTTATGGTGGTCGGGACGACATGATTCGAACATGCGACCCCCTGGTCCCAAACCAGGTGCTCTGCCAAGCTGAGCTACGTCCCGTTTTTGCCGAAAAGAATGGCGTGCCCTGAGAGACTCGAACTCCCGACCTTTTGATTCGTAGTCAAACGCTCTATCCAGCTGAGCTAAGGGCACGCGCGGCGAAAAAAGTATGGAAAGGTTGAGGAATGGAGCGGACGACGGGACTCGAACCCGCGACCCTCGCCTTGGCAAGGCGATGCTCTACCACTGAGCCACGTCCGCAGATTGGGGTACGCATCCTTGCCCGACAAAGCCGCATCTTCGAATGCGACAGTAAATAATGTACCAAAAAAATCGGCAAAAATCAAATGCGATTCCTGGCAACACGGCCGGCGCCGCAAACAAAAAACCCTTGGCCGTCAAGGGTTTTGATGTTCCTGGTGCGCGTGGAGGGATTTGAACCCCCACGGTTTCCCGCCAGATCCTAAGTCTGGTGCGTCTGCCAATTCCGCCACACGCGCAGAGCCAAAAGCAACGCTGCTTCGCGTCCCTTTCGTCCCGGTGCCGCGGCTTTCCGCGCGGTCCGGCGACTTCCCGGACGCGCCTGGATAAAGGAAAGGTGGCTGGGGATCCAGGATTCGAACCTGGGAATGACGGAGTCAAAGTCCGTTGCCTTACCGCTTGGCTAATCCCCAGCGAACGTCAACCCGACAACACGGCTTCTTCCTGGTGGAGGCTGACGGGGTCGAACCGCCGACCTTCTGCTTGTAAGGCAGACGCTCTCCCGGCTGAGCTAAGCCTCCATGGTGACCCGTAGGGGATTCGAACCCCTGTTACCTCCGTGAAAGGGAGGTGTCTTAACCACTTGACCAACGGGCCATAGCAACGCTTACACGTATCTATATATAAAAGATCATTATAGATAAAGTGGAGCTCCCAACCGGGCTCGAACCGGTGACCTCATCCTTACCATGGATGCACTCTACCTACTGAGCTATGGGAGCTTGTGTATGGCTCCCCGAACAGGACTCGAACCTGTGACTCCTCGGTTAACAGCCGAGTGCTCTACCAGCTGAGCTATCGGGGAACGAGCCGATCGGTTCGGGGGTGTTTTCTATTTAAAATTATATCATAAAATCAGCCGGCCTGGCAGCGTCCTACTCTCCCAGGACCTCCCGGTCCAAGTACCATCGGCGCTGGAGGGCTTAACGGCCGTGTTCGGAATGGGAACGGGTGTTTCCCCTCCGCCATCACCACCAGACCGGCTGTCGGGCGCAGCACGCTTGGGCGTCTTGCGCCCTGAAAACCGGATGGGAAGCTTGAAGCAGGGCAAGGCAAGGATAAGCCCTCGACCGATTAGTACCCGTCAGCTCCACGCGTTGCCGCGCTTCCACCCCGGGCCTATCGACCTGGTGTTCTCCCAGGGGTCTTACCTCCTTGACGGAGTGGGAAATCTCATCTCGGGGCGGGCTTCGCGCTTAGATGCTTTCAGCGCTTATCCCTTCCGCACTTGGCTACTCAGCGGTGCTCCTGGCGAAACAACTGGTACACCAGCGGTGCGTCCGTCCCG
>LZRT01000043.1 GCA_002159075.1 Bacillus thermozeamaize | reverse complement strand
CCGTCCACCCGTAGGACGGCGCGTAACGTTTCCGGATCTCGTAGTGCAGGTGGCTTCCAGTACCGATGCCAGTGTTCCCCTGCCGGCCGATTTCCTGCCCGCGCTCCACTCGGTCGCCGACCTTCACGCTGACCGAATCGAGATGGCAGTAGCAGTGAAGGTGTTTTTTCGCGTCCAGAATGGCCACGACGTTGCCGTAGTTTCCGAAACCGCTGCCGGCCGCCCCCCAGCCTGCGAACATGACGACGCCTTCCAAGAATGCTTGGATCGGCGCCCGGTGTTCTTTGACCAAATCGATTCCGGTGTGGAACCGTCTGTCTCCGTAGACAGGGTGGATGCGCCAGCCGTAGGGACTAGTGATGCGGTATCCTTCGAAAGGATTCACTCTTCATCCCCTCCCCGGCTGGCATCGACGTGCGCCTCAGCCAAGATGTACGCCACCACGGCGCCCACCGAAGTGATCAGGCCAGTGATCTTGACGATGGTGTCCTCGCCGGCTCCGGCCAAAACAAGAGCGCTGGTTGCCACGCCGGCTACCAGCGCCCAGAATTTCCTGCTGCTGAGCTTCTTCTTCCAGTCGATCACGCTTCACCCCTCCCCTCCAGTCTGTCGATTCGGCGGTGGGCCGATTTCGCCGACTCTTCCACTCGCGCCACGCGCTCCACCAAGTCAGCGTAGTCCTGTCGGAGCAGTCGTATTTCGACGCGAAGCTCGTCCACTGCCTGCCGGATGTAGTTCACAGATGTACGAAGATCGGCGTCCGCCGCAGCATCATTCGCCGCATCCTTTCGAGACGTCCGAGCATGCCCCAACCAGCCGAGCACGATGCCGCTGATGGCCGCAGCTGCCGAGATAAGCGCCGTAATCGTCATTCCATCCACACGAACACCCCCAAATGAAAAGGCCCCGCTTATGCGGAGCCTCCGTAAACTTGCCCGGTAATTTCCTGAAATTGTTCCGGCGTGATTTTCCCGGCGACCACGAACTTCTCAACATCCTCAGCCCGGTAACGGCCGGCGTCATAATGCCTTTTCACGATCGCAAACCAGTCCATGTCAGATCACTCCTTTTTCCACAAGTTCAAGGATGAGCGCGGCCTGTTCCTGCTCCGATTGCTCTAGCCGAATTTGCGTATCGACAAGCTCAAGCGCGAGCATGGCGCTCTCGTCTTCAAGTTGTGCAATCCTTTCATCCGGGCTTCTCAGTGCGGGCGGCAAAGGCTCGACCCTCTCTACTCTCGATTGCTCGATATATGCCCCGGCTTCCATGTCGAATTGATAAGTGACATCAGCAACGGTTTCGGCGTCAATGCGAACTGTCTCGGTTATGATAGCACCTCCGAGAAAATACGTTTCTATCGTACTGCCCGTGTCTACGATTTTATAGACGTTTTCGTCCCTGATCTCGTAATTAATAATCATGAGTAGTATCCTCCGTGAAAGAATACCGTTGCGCTTGCTTGGTTTGCACTCAAATTTTTTACTCGTAAAATAAGACTGCTATTGAATTTGAATTGCAAATTCGTGAACTGAATTTTTGCTGTCCCTGTCGAACTATTAACACTTTCCCAGCCGGAAAAAGACGGTCTAAACGCATCTCCGCCGGAATTAAAGTTTAACGGTTTTTCCACGCCGTCCGCAACAACATTCATGTGAAGTAGCCGTAGACTACCGGCGG
>LZRT01000042.1 GCA_002159075.1 Bacillus thermozeamaize | reverse complement strand
ATATTACTCGGGTTGGACAATTATCGGCGTCCTGTGTTCTACGACGGCTGGCATCCGTCACTGGAAAACTTCAATCTGGTCATATTCGGTCGCTCTGGCGCAGGGAAAAGCTTTACCATCAAAATCATTACCAGACGATCCATGCTGGAAGGCATTATGACGGTGATCATTGACCCGGAACGGGAATACAAGAACCTGGTGCTGGCGACAGGAGGGCCATATATCGAACTGTCCCCAAAATCCAAGGATTATGCGCGGATCAACATCTATGACGTGCACGTGGAAGATGGCCGTGTCAATTTGTTTGAAACGATGAAAGGCGTGGAAGCCGTCATTTTCAAGATGCTGCGTTTGTTTGACGGGGGCAGGGCTATCACCAGCCAGGTGGCCGCGGCCCTGGAACAGACACTTGGACAATTGTATGATCGTTTCGGCATCACGGAAGATCCAAGAAGCCTTCATGATCGATACGGGAAACCGAAGCCAATGCCGACGTTGTTTGACCATTACCTGCTGATGAAGGAACACCAAGACCTCCAGGAAGTGGCCAATGTGGTCAGGATGTTCACCCGAGAAAGCCGGTATAAAAACCAGGCCATCTTTGACGGACAATCCTCCGTCAATATGTGGGACGCGCCGATTGCGGCAATCAGCATTGCTGATCTGGATCCCGACATCATGAAGCCGCTTGGGTTGTTTGTCGCGACCAAATGGATTTGGGAACGGTTTGCCAAAAGAAACAGGCAGAAAAGAAAACGGATCATCATTGACGAGGCGCAACTGCTGATGCAGCACCATGAATCTGCCGTATGGCTGGAGAACGCCTACCGGCAGGCAAGGAAAACAAACACTTCGATGTGCGCGGTGACGCAAGGGTTTGAAGTGTTCCTGCGGGTGCCAGAAGGGATGGGCGTGCTGAAAAACGCCCCGACAAAACTGCTTCTGAAACAGGAGCCGATTGATATTGACGCTGTTAAGGACAAGTTCTTCCTCAGTGAAGGGGAAGCCCAGTTCCTGCTTACGACCTCACCGGGGGTAGGGATTTTAAAAGCTGGCGATGACAGCGTTGTTGTAAACGTTCTGCCGACTCCCCAGGAATATCAGCTCTATACAACCGATCCGCGTGATTTGGAAAGGGCATTGGCCTAGAAGGGGGGTGATGTGATGCGAAAAGGCATGCTCCTTTTTTTGTGCCTTTTTTTGTTTGTCTCCGTCCCTGTGCATGCCGCTGACGGGGATTTCATGGAAGGCCAAGTGCAGGTGGAACCGCCCGGTTTCCTGGAGCGGGCCGGCGCGGCCATCCTGAACAACATCGCCAAATTCCTGGTTGAGTTCCTTGGACTGAAAGACATCAACACGCTGGTCTACCAAAGTGACGACCGGAACCTTGCAGGAGGAGGCCTGGTATACAACACCTTCCCGGCCAGCGTATGGGGAGCCATCGACCGGTTTTACGACATTTTCAGCGGGGTGGCCTATTACTTGCTGGCCATTGCCATCATGGCGTGGGCCATTATGGCGCTGTTTCGTTCCGATGACTATGACGGGCAACTGTCCCTCCGCGAGATGTCAGTGGGAATCCTCATTTATGTCATTGGAATGTACCTGGCCGGACACCTTATTCGGTTGTTCTTTCTGGTCAACGACTTCATCATCGCTTGGTCGGTGGATGTCTTGCGGGCCTATGGGTATGATCCATAC
>LZRT01000041.1 GCA_002159075.1 Bacillus thermozeamaize | reverse complement strand
TCGCTGATTCGCTTGGCAGGCGCGGTCCTCATGGAACAGCAAGACGAGTGGACAGCAGTTCCGAGGCGGTACTTCAGCCAGGAATCGATGAAGAAGCTGTATGCGCGGAAGGGATTGAACGACACGCGGGAGTTGCTCGCCGTCCCCGGGGTGTAGATCGCGCTCAACGCGCTGGAACCCAATTTACACCACTTGCCGGGACGCTGCCGGCCCCCTAGAGAAGGACCACCGGCTGAATGGGTTCTGACTCCTCGAGCTGCAACTCCGCTAGACGCCAGGCCTTCCTTGCGTCGGTCTCGAAATGAGCTGTCCCGCGGAAGTTATAAGTGGGCCCTCCCTGTCTTGGTGTGACCCGGAGATGAAAGTAGGTCGTGCACCTCTGGTGTCCCACAAACTGTACCAAGCCGTTGTACACCGTGACCTCCGATAAGCTCATCCCGTTTGGTCCGTCCACACGGAGTTCCCGACGAATGCGTTCCAAAATCCTAGCTGGTTGGACGGAACACCGTGAAGGTCTGTAGCCAGGCTCCACTTCAGATCCATCGGTGAATAAAGCCTCCACTGCGTTCTCGACCATCTGAATGATTTTGACTTCCTTTTGTGCCGTGCTCGTGTACTCGTCGACGCGCTCCAGGTCGGCTTGTCTGTAGAGATGGAGAGCTGGATAGTGGGTGTCCACGTACAAAGGAATCCCCAGGGCTGCAGCCCGGACGCAAAGATGACGATCCTCGCCCACAAGATCTAGGTTAGGAATCGGCGCAAAGCGCACACCACGCAACAGCGCCTCTCGGGAGAATAGCGTGAGCGCTCCCAAGCCCCCTACCTGATAGACCCCTGGGCGCCTAAGGGAAGCCAGGAAGTCCGACGTCCGACGCGCAACGTCTTCGTCCGAGAGGGACTCCCCCGGTGCACGACGATACAGCCTGTACTGACCTCCGGCCCACACTTGCGGATACTCCGGGCCATCCGGATTCCATTTCGTCCAAAAGATCTCCGAGACGATAGGCAAGCCGAGGGCCACCAGCTGACGCAACGTAAGAGGGTGTAGCACAAGGTCAGAGTCGACCAGCAACAGGTGAGAGGACTGTCCCCCGAGCGCGAACTCAATGATTGCGTCCTTGAATCGTGCTACACGCCACATCAACCCTTCAGTCCAACGATGGGTTTTATCATCCTTGATATAGCGTTCCGAGGGCGTCGTCGCTTTCCGAACGGTCACCCGTCCGGCTACTCTGCCCACAAACTCTTGCAACAATGCTGTTGACTCAGGTACCTCATTGTCGTCGATGAAAAGATACTCGATGTCAAACGCCCCCACATCCAACCTCACCAAGGATTCCAGGAACGTCCTCAGAATTTCAGGTGTCTGCCGGACGGGACTCGCAATAATGAGGGTACCGCCCTTCTCGGCGGCTCCAGACGTGTCACGCATTTCTCTAACCACTTCGCTTCATGTCTTGCCGTCATTCCAATGGCGAGCTTCATGACCTCGCACCCGTTGTCGCATGAACGAGGTTAGTTCTTGCTCCCGAGACATCATATGACCATCTAGCCACCATCGCCACTATCGTGATCAGCCTAACTTTTGACGCCGAAGTACTCTTGGGTCTCCCGCAATTTCGATGCTATTGGGCAGCCTGGATAGTATGGCAGGCCAGTCTGCCCCCTCAACATCCCATCGCCAGGAGCCTCCGCCTCAACAGCTCAATCC
>LZRT01000040.1 GCA_002159075.1 Bacillus thermozeamaize | reverse complement strand
CCTGGATGGTGAACCAGTGAAGAACCTCAAAGTTCGCTTTTTGCTCGGCAGGGAGAATGTGCCACCAGGTTTTCAGCCGTTCTCAGATGAGCTTTTGGCTTTTTCCGATCAGCCAGTTGAGCGCTACGTCGAGAACGAAGACGCTGCCACGATTCTGTTTACTAGTGGGACCACCTCTTTTCCAAAAGCGGTTCTGAATACTCATCTCAACTACTATGCCGCCTTGCTCTCAGCCTTGCACGATCTTGGGTCCCATCACCAGCATCGCGTGCTGCTGGCGTTGCCGCTTTTTCATTCGGCCGGGAGCTATTTTCTCTTCTCCAGCGTCGCAACCGGTGCCACCATCACCCTCTTGCCCCGCATCGAGCCTCAAGCGATCTTGGAGGTTATCCCACGCGACCGTATCACGATGACGGCTTTCCCGGCCACCGTTTGGGCAGGATTGGACCAGGTTCCAGGGATTGACCAGATCGACTTCTCTAGTCTGAAGCGAGTCCTCGTATTTCAGTACTTATCCACCGATGTTTTTAAACGTTGGATGGAACGGGTTCCTCAGGCTGACTGGATCAATTACTGGGGCCAGACGGAGATGATTCCTTTGGGGGCTTCAACGCGTCCTGGCGACATCCCTCGCAAGCTGACAGCCCCTGATCCGATCGGTTTCGCACACTTGCCTCTCGAGGTGCGCGTGGTAGACGAGGAGATGAACGATTTGCCTGCCGGCAAGGTCGGAGAGCTTGTGACGCGAGGGCCAGCGTGTACTCCAGGCTACTTGGAGGATCGCGAGGCCACAGAAATGTTGTTCCGCGGCGGGTGGCTCCATACCGGAGATATGGCATACAAAGACGAAGAAGGTTTTCTCTACTTTGTGGACCGAAAGAAAGACATGATCAAGACCGGTGGTGAGAATGTCTCCAGCCAAGAAGTGGAGGAGATACTGGCGCGGCACCCGAAGGTGGCCGAGGTGGCTGTTTTTGGCCTGCCGCATCCTTACTGGATCGAGATGGTGGCTGCAGCAGTGGCCTTGAAGCCAGGCGTGCAGGCGACCGAAGAGGAGTTGATTGCTTTTGCCAAGGAACAAATGGCCCATTTTAAGGCACCCAAACGGATCTTTTTCGTCGATCAACTGCCGCGTAACCCTTCGGGTAAGATTCTGAAGCGAAAGCTGCAGGATCAGTTTGCCGACCGTGTGTAAGACGGTGGTAGGGGTGGTTGAACGGCCCTAAGGAAACGAACGGAGGATGGAAGAGAGGAGGAAAAAAGATGACGTCCGGAATCGGACGTTGGCTCACTCGGCGGGTAGAACTGGATGGAGCTAAACTGGCGCTGATTTCCTCTGAACGTCGGCTGACCTATGATGAACTCAATCGGCGGGGGAATCGCTTAGCGAACGCCTTAAACGAGAGGGGAGTGCGCCAAGGGGACAGGGTGGCTGGCCTGTTGCCCAACGGCAACGAGATTCTCGAGATCATGTTTGCCTGCGCGAAATTAGGAGCGATTTTCGTTCCGGTCAATGTCAGACTGACATCGGAAGAAGTCCGGTACATCCTTGACGATTCGTCCAGCCGCACCCTTTTCTATCACCGGTCTTTGGCACCGGTGGTCGAACCGTTTCGAGGGACCTTACCGCAGATTTTGCATTGGGTGTGTGTCGGCGGCGAGGGAGCAGGCCAGAGCGAGTATGAATCGCTGTTACACAGGATGTCCGACGTGGAACCAGACTTCGAGGTTTCCCTCGAGCACGTGCACCTGATGATGTAC
>LZRT01000039.1 GCA_002159075.1 Bacillus thermozeamaize | reverse complement strand
GGGGAGTTCTTTATTTTTTGGTATGTAGATATGTTTTCGTCCTTTTATCTTTAACCCCATATGCGGGGATATCTTCTAGCCCAAATGCCTTTAAAATATCGGAAAATACGTCGTCAGATTTATTTTTTATAAAGATTTCTTTTCCATCCAAGTGCACTTTCGTAATCGTCGCACTCCGGATGGCATCCTGGATTTTTTCTGTTGAATAATCAATTCCCTTGGTGTGAAGCAAGTATTCCAATAACCGTTGAATGACCAACGCCAGATAACAAATCACGAAATGGCCTTTGATGCTTTCTTCCGTCCAAACAAAGATGGGCCTGGCTTCAAAATTGCTTTTCAGCACTCGAAAGCTTTCTTCAATTTTCCAAAGGCCGTGGTAAGCCTCCAGTACTTTTTCGGGGGACAGGGCAGGATCGCTGTACTGGATGGCGTAGTAACCATCGAATTGTTCATCGATCTCCGCTTGTTTTTCGTTGAAGGAAATGTGGTCATCTTCCAAAAAGGTTAATTGGACGTATTTTTTGCCGCCTTTTTTCAGTTCGGCTTTGAGCTGGGATTTGGATTCGACCAGCTTTTTCGATTTTTCAATGATTCGTTCGCGATCCTTCCGGTCTTTCTGCGCCCTTTTCGATGACCAGGTAATCAACAGGTGGTCATCGAGCACATGTGTTTTCTCCTTCGTTCGGACAAACGATTGGAATTCGCATTTTTTCCATTTAAACTCCGGTGAAATGTAAGTATATCCCGATTCATCGAGGACCATTTCCTTCACTTTTTTTGATCCTGATCGGATTTTAAAGGACATGATATATTCGAAACCCAATGATTTCAGAAATAACAAATTCCCTTTGGAATTCAATCCCCGGTCGGCAACGAGTATGATTTTCTTGATGCCATATTGTTCTTTCATCCGCAGGAGCACGGGTTCCAAGGTTCTGAAATCATTCGTGTTTCCCGGAAAGAGATCATATCCGACGGGGATTCCTTGATCGTCGATCAGTAACCCCATGACCACTTGTACCTGATTTACTTTGTTATCCTTGGAAAATCCGAACTTTTTCAAGTCATCGGCCAGCACGGACTCGAAGTAGTAAGTGGTGACATCGTAAAAGGCGACCGCAAGGTTGCGGTTGAGTTTCTTCGAAATTTGCTTGTTCAGATGTTCTTCCAAATGATTTTTTTGTCCGGCAAGAAAGGAAAGGGAACGATACATCTGTTCCAATTCACAGGGGAATTCACGAGCGAATCTGCCTTTTCCTTCGAAAGTGGAAAGCTTGGATTCAGGAAACAGCAATCTGGAAAAGGTCATGAGCGCAATCGGGATTTTCGTTTGGAATTGGAATTTTGTATCTTTTCTTTGCCGGTATTGGAAAAAGGAATCCAAATTCAGCTCATCCCAAATCATCTGGTAAATTTCATAACCATAGTTTTCGACGGGAGCCCCTTCTTTGGTTGGGCTGAAGGCTTTCGTATCCAGAAAATCCTCCAGACGCCGGGTGAGGGCAAGACCGCATTGTTGAGCTTTTTCTGCGTTCATCTGTTCCACTTTTTTTTGGAGCTCTTCGAGGGCATTGGGGTTTTCAGCCAACAGTTTCTCTTTATTTCCGAAGTTTTGGATAACCCGAATTTTTGGTTTTTTGGTTACCGGATCCCGGAAGGATTCAACGATCCGAACATATTCCTTCCCGCGGTTCTTGAAGATTTGAAGGTACATGGGAATCACCTCATTAGAGATAATTATACCATATATACTTTCATATGTACATACCAAAAACATAAAAAATAGG
>LZRT01000038.1 GCA_002159075.1 Bacillus thermozeamaize | reverse complement strand
TGTTCTTTCAAGAAGTCGGAGGCGTATTCCACACCATGGTCTATGACAACATGAAAGTGGCCGTCAAACGCTTTGTGGGAACAGAGAAGGAGCCCACCGAAGGACTTTTGCAACTCTCCATCTACTATGGCTTCCGCTATCGCTTTTGCAATGTGCGAAGCGGTAACGAGAAAGGCCATGTGGAACGCAGTGTGGAGGTGATCCGCCGGAAAGCGTTCGCGTTTCGGGATACGTTTGAGACACTGGATGAGGCCAATGCGTATTTGCTCAAAGTGTGCCATAAGCTGAACAACAAACCTCAAGCTTCTCGAAGCGGCAAATCTGCCAAAGCATGCCTGGAAGAGGAACACCCTTATCTGCTGCCCTTGCCACCGATGTTTGATGCGGCCCGTACCGTATACGCACGAGTAGACAAATACGCGACCGTTGTTGTGGACCAGAACCATTATTCTGTTCCGGATCATTTGGTCGGGCAACTCGTCATGGTGAAAATTTACTCGACCAACATCCAATGTTTTCACCAGGAGGTGAAGATCGCCGAGCATCCGCGTTTAACCGGAAACCATGAGTGGCGCCTGGAGTTGGGGCACTATCTTGAAACGCTAAAGAAAAAGCCTGGTGCACTCGCCGGAAGTGTGGCGCTGCAGCAGGCAAACCAAAAGATAAAGTCCATCTACGCGACTTATTATACCAAGCGGGAGAAAGATTTTGTAGACCTCTTGCTTTTTCTTCGTGACGGTGCAACGTTCGTGGAGGTGGAACGGGCCATCGATGAGCTGTGTTGCATTCATCCAAGCCATGTGACGACGGACAAAATCAAGGTGCTGTGCGCCAAGCACCGGGAAGTGCTTCCTTCTGCCGAGCCGCTATCGCAGACTGCACAGGAGATTGCCGAGCAGGCGAAGCAGCATTTATGCATGTACGACGAACTGTTTCAAACCCATACCCTGGGATCGAAGGAGGCCATTGCATGAGCCCATCGCCGCGCCAAGCATGGAAGGAAGCGGTCATCGAATACAGTAAGGAATTGAAACTGCCGATGATCCGCAAACACATCGACGAGCATGTCCAGGAGGCCATGCAGCGGGATGTGAGCTACGAAGAATTTCTGGCTCATCTGCTGCAGAAGGAATGCGATGCCCGGCGGGAAGCTTCGCGGTACAACCGGATTCGCCTGGCGGAATTTACGCACAAGAAATATCTTGAAGACCTGGTCGTCGGAGATTTGCCGGAAGATGCCCAAAAGAAACTCAAACTGTTGAAAACACTGGATTTTATCCGGGAAGGACGCAACGTGATTTTGGCGGGAAACCCGGGGACGGGAAAAACCCATATGGCCATTGGCTTGGGCATAAAAGCCTGCCTGGAAGGTTACAAAGTGTGGTTTACAACTGTGCCTCTGCTTGTCAACCGCATCAAGGAGTGCCGGTCGGAGCAAACGCTGCGCGTGTTTCAGAATCGGTTCGAGAAGTATGATCTGGTGATCGCAGATGAGATGGGATACATCTCCTTTGACAAAGAGGGTGCCGAGCTATTATTCACCCATCTGTCACTCCGTGTGGGACGGAAGTCAACGATCATTACGACCAACCTGTCGTTTGAGCGATGGGGTGAAATCTTTCAGGATCCCGTCATGACTGCTGCAATGATCGATCGGTTGACGCATCAGTCGTACCTCGTGAACATGAACGGGAATTCGTACCGCATGAAAGAAACGAAGGAGTGGCTTGCTAAACAAAAGCTGACTGAATAACCGAATGGTCATTTCCGCCACTGGTCACTCAAAGGTGGGGGAAAATTA
>LZRT01000037.1 GCA_002159075.1 Bacillus thermozeamaize | reverse complement strand
AATGAAGTAATCAATGTACTTAAGTATCCCTTCGCCGCCGTATGTCGTCGACTCGGCCAATGAATGGTAAACCGTATACGTCAGGAGAAACAACGTCGTCGCGCCAAAAGCGGCCAAAATAAAACGCCGGTGCAGCACGACATTTTTCCGTTTGATCGAAACAAGCGCCGCCAGGAGAAAGGCAAACGTGAAGCTGTTCAGTATCGCATTGATCATCGGCAGAAACGTCAAATCCAAGTGCCCAAACGCGCTGGGTTTTGGCATGACGTACAGCACGGCGATGATCGCGTAAATGACGATCGACAAAACGACGACGAGCGGTGTGGTATTTCGCTCTGCCTTCTGCCGTGAATCGCGCATCGTCTCTCTTCCCTTCAAGCAGTCATTGGTACCTTTCCAACTTAAAAAATGCACGCCCAAAAAGCAACTCGTACAGCTTCAGTTTCACCATTTTGTCACGATTTCGATTCATCACGGCGCTGTTGAAACAGCTTGACGTACTGGCCGTACCCTTCTTTTTCCAGATCTTCCACCGGAATGAAGCGCAAAGCTGCGGAGTTGATGCAGTAGCGCAAGCCCGTCGGCGGCGGGCCGTCGTCGAAAACGTGCCCGAGGTGGGAGTCTGCCCCTTTGCTGCGCACTTCGATGCGCACCATGTTGTGGCTCGTGTCAATTTTCTTCACAATCAGTTCTTCGTGCAGGGGACGGGTGAAGCTCGGCCACCCGCAACCGGCGTCAAACTTGTCAAGCGAGCTGAACAGCGGCTCCCCCGATACGATGTCGACATAAATCCCGTCACGTTCGTTGTCCCAGTATTCGTTTTGAAACGGCGGTTCTGTCGCGTTGTTTTGTGTCACCTCATACTGCAATGGTTTCAGCCGTTCGCGAAGCCACCGCTTTTTTTCCTTGCCCCAGTGCTTCTCGAGAAACTGATCCCGCCCGGACCCTTTGCGATAGGCATAATAGTGCAGCGGGTTCTTCTTATAAAAGTCCTGGTGATATTCCTCCGCCGGATAAAACGGTCCCGCAGGCAAAATTTCGGTCACAATCGGCTTGTCGAACCGCCCGCTTTCTTCCAAAGCCCGCTTGGACGCTTCCGCTTTGACACGCTGTTCTTCGTTGTGGTAAAAGATGGCCGTTCGGTATGAATCGCCACGGTCGTAAAACTGCCCGCCCGGATCGGTCGGATCAATTTGCTGCCAAAAGATTTCCAGCAACCTCTCATAAGGGAACAGGCTCGGGTCAAACGTGATCTGCACCGCTTCGCAGTGACCGGTCGTTCCTGCGCACACTTCCTCGTATGTCGGATTTTCCTTGTGCCCTCCGGTGTAACCGGACACCACTTTGATGATGCCAGGAAGTTTGTCAAAGGGAGAAACCATGCACCAGAAGCATCCGCCGGCAAACGTCGCCAGCTCATGCCGCTTGTCACCCATAGAAGATCACCTTCTTTCCTGTGACTATTCACAGTGTTTCCATGACCACCCGGCCCATTCAAACCGGTTTGTTCTGATGAGACGACGCAGCGGAACTCACGCCTTTTCTGACGAGCGGTCGGGAACCTTCCCCTCTTTCCAGTCAGCGTACTTGATCCGTTTCATCTGAAGCAAGGTCTCTTCCCCAATCCGCGTATACCAGCTGCCGCCCAAGCGTCCCAGCGGTTTCAGGACGTCATACCGGATCCGGCCATTCTCCCAAACCGCATCGTCGATGTGGACATGCACCACATCCCCCATCACCCAGTAATTCTCCTCCCCGTCAGCGGCCAGCTTGATCATGTCCCGATACCGGCACTCGA